>JAZTXD010000148.1:0-31530 GCA_045636265.1 Candidatus Flemingiibacterium sp. | reverse complement strand
GTCAGCACGGCGAGCTTCGTTTCAGACTTGCAAACCTCGGCACGGATATGGAGCTTCTCAATGCGGCGGTCAGCGCCGCGCAGGCTGAGAGGGGTAACCCTCATCCGGTTTTCGCCGAAAATGCGAAAACCACCTTCCCCCAAGGGAAGGCTTTTATGCAAGATTGATGTCGCAATTGCCTTCCCTTGGGGGAAGGTGGCGCGAAGCGCCGGATGAGGGTTTACAAAAATCAACAACAGAGAGGATAAACATATGGCACGACCTCTTGCAGACAAGGCACGCCCCATGAGCTTTGACGAAATGGTGGGGCAGGCGCATCTTGTAGGACAAAACGGTGTGCTCCGGCGAATGGTTGAATCGGGGCATATCACGAATATGATATTCTTCGGCCCGCCCGGCACGGGCAAGACCACGGCGGCTAACATTATCGCCGCGGCATCGGGCATGACGCTTCGTAAGCTCAACGCCACCACAGCCGGCATTGCCGACGTTAAGGCGGTTATCGAGGAAACCGATACGGTTTACGGAAGCGGCGGCATTTTGCTGTACCTTGACGAGATACAGTATTTCAACAAAAAACAGCAGCAATCCCTGCTTGAATATATCGAGGACGGGCGCATAACGCTCATCGCCTCGACCACGGAAAATCCGTATTTTTACGTATACAACGCTATAATCTCGCGTTCTGCGGTGTTCGAGTTCAAGGCGGTCACTGGCGAGGAGATATCCCGTGCGATAGTATCAGCGCTCGCAAAGCTCAACGCCGAGGAAAACACCACCGTTACGCTCGGCGACGGTGCGCTCACGGCACTTTCGGGAGCCGGTGCAGGGGATGTCCGCAGGAGTCTTGGGCTGCTTGAGAACGCGTTCTATCTCGCGGCGGCAGGCGACGGTGTTATTACGGCGGAGCTGATACGCTCGTTCACTCCGAAGGTGCTCGGCTCGTTTGACAAAGCGGGCGACGTGCACTACGATCTTCTGTCCTGCCTGCAAAAGTCAATACGCGGTTCCGACCCCGATGCCACGGTGTTCTATCTCGCAAAGCTTCTCGAGGGCGGCGATCTTATCTCCGTGTGCAGACGGCTTCAGGTTATCGCAAGCGAGGACATCGGACTCGCGTACCCCATGGCGGCGGTGATAGTGAAGGCGTGCGTTGACAGTGCGCGCGAGCTTGGACTTCCCGAGGGGCGCATACCGCTCGTCAATGCGGCGGTGATGCTTGCCACGGCGCCAAAATCGAACAGCGCATATGAAGCGCTTGCAAAGGCTTCGTCCGCAATAGCCTCGGGCAAGGGGCAGAACGTCCCCACACACCTGCGAAGCCCCAATTTCACCGGATACAAATACCCCCACGATTACCCCGACCACTACGTCGCACAGCAGTATCTCCCCGATGAACTCAAAAATGAGAAGTTCTACAGCTACGGCGAAAACAAAACAGAACAGGCCGCGAAGGCGTATTGGGATAAGATTAAGAAGATTTGATATAGGGGAACGGATTGTTTGCCACTTTCCCCAAAAGAAAGTGGCGCAAAGAGCTTTATACAAGCTGACTTTATGGGCTAAACACTTCGAGTGTTGCGTAAATGCAGGAACGTTCTGTAGGGACCGGCGTCCCCGACGGTCCACAACGCTCTACGCATAAATGGAAACGGACCGTCGGGGACGCCGGTCCCTACAAGCCGCCAAACCGTTTATGCAAAGTATCTTCAGCGTATGCGTTTATAACGTTCTTTGCCAAGCTTTCTTTCAAGAAAGCGACCTCGTTCCCACATATAAAAGGAGCAAAACATGAACAGCTTTAAGATTCTGGCGATCGGGGACGTTGTCGGCCCTGAGGCGGTAAGATATATTAAGGAAAAGCTTTGGGCTTTTCGCAAAGAGAACGGCATCAACATGGTTGTGTGCAACGCGGAGAATTCAGCGCCGGGCAACGGACTTGACGTGCCGAGCGCGGACGCACTTTTGTCCGCCGGATGCGACGTTTTGACCGGAGGTAACCACATTTTCAGGCGCCGAGAGATCAGGAACTATCTTGAAGACAGCGAAAATGTCATTCGTCCTGCTAACTATCCTGCCGGCACTGCCGGAAACGGTTACACTATTGCCGATATCGACGGATACCGTGTGCTTGTTATCAACGTGCTGGGCACGATCTATCTTGAGCCGCTGGCGTGCCCGTTTGCGACTGTGGAACGCATACTCGAGCGTGAGGAGGGCAACTACGATTTTGCGGTGCTCGATATTCACGCGGAGGCGACCAGCGAGAAGATCGCGCTGGGACGTTACTTCGACGGAAGAATAAACGTCATCTTCGGCACGCACACGCACGTGCCGACGGCTGATACCGCGATCCTGCCGCGCGGCAGCGGATACGTGACCGACCTTGGCATGTCCGGACCGCCGGACGGCGTGCTCGGCGTACGCGCGGATATAATAATGGAAAAGCTTCGAACGAAAATGCCTGTGAAGTTTGAGCTTGCCGAGGGCGCGACCGAGGTTCAAGCGGTGCTATTCACGCTTGACACCGTGAGCGGCAAAGCCACGGCTGTGGAGAGAATTACATTCTAATGAAACGAGGGGAACACTCTCCTCTACAAAATACCGTCCAAACAGGGCGGTATTTTTATTGTGGGCAGTGTGAACGTACAAACCCGCGCGAATCTTTTTTGAGCGCGCGAGGAGCGCCTCCGGCGCAAAGCAAGGAGGACAGGTGGAGCTCGAGGAGGATGAGGAAACTGCGCAGCTGGTTCCCCATCCTCCTCGAATTTACGCATCCCTCGGCGCTCTCATGAGCCCCGACCACATGCAGCGCATCGCCGTATGCGTAAGGGGGGACGCGAGGAGGATAGACAACCTACGGTTTTCTACCCTCCTCGGACTCCACCCGTTTTCCCTCGCGCCCGACTCGCGCTCAAAAAAGATTCGCGCTGTAAAGCGGTATCGTAAAATACCGCTCCACTTACTGTTTCGGCGGTGAAAAACACCGCTTTTTTCATTATATATAAGTGCCGAAAAGAAATTTTCAAAAAAGTATTGACAAATGGGAGAAAATGTGATAAAATATTTCTACCTCTGCGAGAGGGTTCTTTTTTTGCGCGGAAAAAAGCCGTAAAATCCGGGTGAAAACGGGACGTTTTCGGGAGGGAGGTACGTGACGGAGCCGAATGCTGCCATGTAACATCGGAGTTGTCACAATTCTAACGTGTGTGGGACTCCCACGCATAATCTAATCGGGAGGTGCCGAAAAAATGAGAGTTAAGATCACACTCGCATGCAGTGAATGCAAGCAGAGAAACTACGACACAAAGAAAAACAAAAAGAATGACCCCGACAGACTTGAAATGAACAAGTACTGCAAATTCTGCCGCAAGCATACCCTTCACAAGGAAACTAAGTAATATCGCACGTTGCGGTAAATATTGATTGGAGGATCAACTATGGCGGAAATCGAAAAGAGCAAAGCTGTTGCCGAGAAGAAGCCGAAGAAGGACAAGCCGTCCGTTTTCGCTCGTATGGGCAAATTCTTCAAGGAATACAAGGCTGAGCTTGGTAAGGTTACTTGGGCGTCCAAAGAGGATACCAAGAGAAATTTCATTGTCGTAGCTATTACTGTTGTTATAGCGGGCGCTGTAATAGGCGTTCTTGACTTTGCGTTCTCCGAGAGTATACTTGCACTCGGAAAACTTATATAACAACGGCAATACGGAGGATCATCAATGAGTGATCTGTACGACGAGACCGGTGAAAAAAGATGGTATGTCGCACATACCTACTCCGGCTATGAAAACAAGGTTAAGACGAACCTTGAAAAAATCGTCGAGAACCGCGGACTGCAGGATGTTATCGTAGACATTCGCGTTCCGGTACAAACTTATGTAGACAGCGAAACACAAAAAGAGGTCGAGGAAAAGATATTCCCGAGCTATGTGCTTGTAAAAATGGTAATGACTGACGCAACATGGCATGTTGTCAGAAACATCAGCGGCGTTACAGGCTTCGTAGGCCCCGGATCAAAGCCGACCGCACTTTCGGAAGCAGAGGTTGCCGCAATGGGCATCGAAACTGCCGCACCGAAGCTCGTTGTCAACTTTAATATCGATGATACCGTTGAGATCAAGGACGGCGCACTCAAGGGAACCCGCGGTGTGCTCAAGGAGATCTCTGAGGACAAGAAGAAGGTCACGGTTATCGTCAACATGTTCGGGAGAGATACTCCGTTCGAGCTTGACACGGAAGCTATCGCTCTTGTGAACGAATGAGGTTAATCCTCACACGTGGGAGGGAGAAAACCACTAAAAATTCTCCCGAAAAATTTTTAGGGACTGACAGTCCCGCTACCACAATACGGAGGTAAATTGTTATGGCAAAGAAGATTATGGGCTACATCAAGCTCCAGCTGCCCGCAGGAAAGGCTACTCCTGCTCCCCCTGTAGGTCCCGCACTCGGTGCTTACGGCGTTGCTATTCCTGTATTCACCAAGGAATTCAACGAAAGAACCAAGAAGGACATCGGTCTTATCATTCCGGTAGTAATCACCGTATATGCTGACCGTTCTTTCTCCTTCATCACAAAGACTCCCCCTGCACCCGTTCTTATCAAGAAGGCATGCGGAATCGAGACTGCATCCGCTACTCCGAACAAGACCAAGGTTGCAAAGCTGACCAAGGATCAGGTTAAGCAGATCGCAGAAACCAAGATGGTAGACCTCAACGCAGGCTCTCTCGAGGCTGCAATGAGCATGGTTGCGGGTACCGCTCGCAGCATGGGCATCACTGTTGAGGAATAAGGAGGAGTTAAACAATGAGTACTGGAAAGAAATACAATGAGAGCATCAAGCTTATCGAAAAGACTAAGCTTTATGATGCAGCAGAGGCTCTCGCACTCGTTTGCCAGACTGCAAAGGCAAAGTTTGATGAGACCGTAGAAGTACACGTACGTCTTGGTGTTGACTCCCGTCACGCTGACCAGCAGGTTCGCGGCGCGGTTGTTCTCCCCAACGGTACCGGTAAAACTGTTCGCACCCTCGTATTCGCGAAGGGCGAAAAGGCTAAGGAAGCAGAAGCAGCAGGCGCTGACTATGTAGGCGCTGAGGATTATGTTGCAAAGATCCAGCAGGAAAACTGGTTCGAGTTCGACATTATCATCGCAACTCCCGACATGATGGGTATTCTTGGCCGTCTCGGTAAGGTTCTCGGTCCTAAGGGACTTATGCCTAACCCCAAGGCTGGTACTGTTACCATGGACGTTGCTAAGGCTGTTACCGAAGCTAAGGCAGGTAAGATTGAATACCGCCTTGACAAGACCAACATCATCCACTGCCCCATCGGCAAGGCATCCTTCGGCGCAGAGAAGCTCGGCGAGAACTTCAACGCTCTTCTTGGCGCAATCATCAAGGCTAAGCCCGCTGCTACCAAGGGTCAGTACATCAAGAGCTGCGTAGTCGCTTCGACTATGGGCCCCGGTGTAAAGATTAACTACGCAAAGCTCGGTTAATCAGTAAAAATGCCGCAAGGCTTTAAGAGGACAGACTGAAAAGTCTGTCCTCTTTTTGTGCGTATACGGGGAAGTTTGCCGCTTCCTTCGGCAGCCGCATCTTTTTATACGGCGATGCACGATAAGAACGCGACAAGTAAAAGAGCCTGTGCCACTGGTCGTGTGTCCCAACTTTTACACGTTTCCTGCCTGCTCTTTTGTGTGTGCCGAGCTCATTATAAAAAAGATTAGCATATTCCCCTTGAAAAGACGGTAAAATTATGATATAATGGTCAAAGCACAATATTAACAAAATAAGGTAAGGTATTAGGATGAAAAAGTATCTGCAGCTGTTTTTAACAATGTTCAAAATAGGGCTGTTCACGTTTGGCGGAGGATACGCCATGATAGCTCTGCTCGAGAACGAATTCGTATCAAAAAATAAATGGGTTGACAAAGACGAGTTCCTCAACATGCTCGCTATCGCCGAGTCCACTCCCGGTCCTATCGCTATCAACTCGGCTACCTACCTCGGCTACAAAATGCTCGGTGCGCTCGGCTCGCTCGTGGCAACGCTCGGTGTTGTCCTCCCATCGTTTATAATCATCTTTATCATCTCGCTTTTCTTCGATGCGTTTCTTTCATTCACGATAGTACAGCATGCGTTCCGCGGAATCCAGGCATGCGTAATATACCTCATCCTGTCTGCCGGAATCAAGATGTTCAAGGGCATCAAAAAAACTCCGTTTAACATTATCATTGCGGCGGCGGTCACAGTATGCATGCTCGCCTTCTCTGTACTCGCAGTGAAATTCTCGACGATATTCTACATCCTTATATGCGGTACGCTTGGCATAGCTGTTTATCTCTTTGGCAGACTTGGCGGCAAGAAGGAGGAAAACAAATGATTTTCGTTAAACTTTTCCTCACATTCCTCATGATCGGCGCGGTATCCTTTGGCGGCGGCTACGGTATGATCTCTCTCGTACACGAAAAGGTCATTGCAAACGGCTGGCTTACAGAGGAGGAATTCATCAACATGATAGCCGTTTCCGAATCCACTCCCGGTCCTATTGCAGTTAACATGGCAACCTTTGTCGGCTCAAGCGAGGGACGCGAGGCCTACGGCGCGCTTGGCGGACTGCTCGGCAGCGCACTGGCAACGCTCGGCGTTGTTTTGCCGGCGTTTATAATAATGCTGCTCATATCCACGGTTATCCGCAACTTTATAAAATATAAGGGCGTGCAGGCGTTCCTTGGCGGAGTCCGTCCGGCTGTTGTGGGACTTATAGTTGCAACGGCGCTGACAATGTTTATGAGTACACTTTTGAGCTTCGAGGTCGTGGGCGATAAGCTTGCGCCCGACATAAAGGGACTTATCATCTTCGCGCTGGTTGTCGCGGTGTCGGTTATCGCTAAAAAGATTACAAAGAAAAAGCCCTCTCCGATTCTGATGATCGTCATATCGGCAGGGCTGGGCATTCTGTTCTATTCATTTTAATGCCTGAATCTGAAAGGAAACTGAAAAATGAGAACTTATCTGAGCAATTTTTTTGCTGAATACAGCTTCAAAGAAGAGGACGCCGCTTTCCTTCTCGGCGAATACGATAAGATAACAAAAAATCCCGAGGCAAATGCCGCATGGGATGAGGCACTTGCACTGTACGCGGCTGACTTCAACACCGATTATAAGCTCATCGTAGAGCTTGCCGACAAAGCCGCAGAGGTTACCGGCATCAACGAATACACCGCAGAGCTTCTGGTATATATCTGTATGTCAAAGCATCTTAAAGAGCTTTATATCGAAAAGGGACTTCCGCTCGAATATTACGCAAAAAGCGTGATAGACCTTCGATACAAAATGGAAGAGTGCAAGCTTATTTACGGCTTCCCCGGCACATTTGTTGTTTTCTGGTTCCACGGATTTTTCAATCTTACCAGATTTGGCATGGGCAGAATGCAGTTTGAGCTTATAAGCTTCGACGCGAATTATGAGAAGAACGGCATCACGTTAACTCCCGAGTCCAAGGTTATCAACGTACACATTCCACGTTCGGGAGAGCCGCTTACGGAAGAATTATGCCTTGAGGCTTACCACATGGCAAAAGAGTTCTTTGCAAGCGAAGTTAGCGATCCGTGCCCGTTCGTATGCCACTCGCATCTGCTTTATCCCGAGCAGGAAAAATTCCTGCCCAAACACACGAACACCTATAAATTCTTCAAAAGCTTTGATATTTTCGATTCTTCGGTAGATAAAAGCCGCGACAGCCTCTGGCGTCTTTTCGACACACAGGAAAAGCACCTCGACAAGCTTCCCGCCGATACCTCCATGCGTCGCGCGTACATAGAACATATGAAAGCTGGCGGAAAGATAGGCGTCGGCCGCGGAGTGCTGTTTATATAAAGATGTCAACACACAGAAAAGCTTATCTTGAGATAACAAACCGATGCAATCTGTCCTGCTCGTTCTGTCCGGGGACAACGCGTACTCCGCGCTCACTTAACGAGGAGGAATTTACATTTCTCGCCGGACGAGTTTCGCAGTTTGCCGAGTATCTCTACTTTCACTTAATGGGTGAACCGACGGCGCATCCTATGCTGCCGGGATTCATTGAGATCTCGCACAAGCTCGGGATGAAGCCGATCATCACAACTAACGGCACACTTCTCTCAAAGCGTGCCGACGAAATCATCGGCGCATCTCCGTATAAAATAAACATTTCGCTTCACGCGTTTGAAGCAAATCCGCCCGGCATGTCGTTTGAAGAGTATATCTCCGGCTGCCTTGATTTTGCAAAAAAATCCTCCCAAAGCGGCATTATCACCGTACTGCGTCTGTGGAATCTCGACGGCAGAGCCGACGGTGCACTCAATGAGAAAAACGGGCAGATACTCGACATGATGCACGGATCCTTCCCCGAAGAATGGGTTAAAACCCGCTCGGGTGAGAAGCTGTGTGAGCGTGTATTTTTAGAGTGGGGCGATAAGTTTGACTGGCCGGACACCGGGGCGGAGGTTTTGAGCGATGTCGGCTTCTGCTACGGACTGCGTGACCAGATCGGTGTGCTGTGTGACGGCACTGTCGTACCGTGCTGTCTTGACAGCAACGGCGACATCTCGCTCGGCAATCTTTTTGAAAGCACTCTCGATGAGATCCTGTCAAGCGAGCGTGCAAGGGCTATCTATAACGGATTCACGGGGCATAAATGCCACGAAGAATTATGCAAACGCTGCATGCGTGCCGGTTATTACCGATAATCGGCGGCGTTGCCGCCGAGGTTTTGCGTAATTCCAAGGAGGGGCGAAAACCAGCGTCAAACGCCGCAGGTTTTCGTCCCTCCAAGAGTTCGCCTGCAGAGAACTCTTTCTCCATCCTCCTTTCCTTGGCTTTGCGCCGGAGGCGCTCCTAGGCGCTCAAAAAAGATTCGCGCGGGCATGTGCAAACAACTCGCCCACATTTTAGTAAAAGCGCCCTATCCGCCCGACCGATAGAGTGAAGCGAGCGCGAATAGAGGCAGAGCGAAGTGAATGCCGACTGCTGAGCGCCGGCGGGAGCACCGCATCCCATACGGCGATGTTGAGTGTTTGCACGAAGGCGCGCGAATCTTTCTTTGAGCGCGCCGACTAACCAAAGGAAAACGGGGGATTTTAAAAGGGGGTAGAAAACCATCGCGGCAGCGTTGGTTGTCTATCCCCTTTTCGTTCTCCTTACGCGCACGGCAATGCGCGTGTTTTTAGGAATATTTTATTTAAAATATTTCGTGACACCGAGGGTTGCAAAGTAATCCTCAGGAGTTTCCGCACGGCGGATAAGCTCAACCGTTCCGTCCTCTTTGTAGAGTATCTCCGCAGAGCGAAGCTTTCCGTTGTAGTTGTATCCCATGGCAAAACCGTGCGCGCCGGCATCGTGAATTGCAAGAATATCGCCGATATCTATCTTGGGAAGCATGCGGTCGATTGCGAACTTGTCGTTGTTCTCGCAAAGTCCGCCCGTTACGTCATACTTGTGATCGCAAGGCTCGTTCTCCTTGCCCATTACGGTGATGTGGTGGTAAGAGCCGTACATAGCCGGGCGCATGAGGTTAGCCGCGCACGCGTCACAGCCGATGTATTCCTTGTAAATGTGCTTTTCGTGGATTGCCTTGGTGATGAGCATACCGTTGGGAGCGAGCATGTATCTGCCAAGCTCGGTGAACAGAGCGACATTGCCAAGTCCTGCGGGAGTGAGAATTTCTTCGTAAACCTTGCGTACGCCCTCGCCGATTATTGCGATATCGGCAGGCTCTGCGTCGGGAAGATACGGAACACCGACACCACCCGAAAGGTTGATGAACGAAATCTCAACGCCGGCTTTCTTCTGAATCTCAACAGCGAGCTTAAAGAGCACGCCCGCGAGAGTCGGATAGTATTCGTTATTGGTATTGTTGGAGGAAAGGAACGCGTGGATACCGAAACGCTTCGCGCCCTTTGCCTTAAGGATCTTGTATGCTTCGACGATCTGCTCCTCGGTCATGCCGTACTTTGCTTCGCTGGGAGAGCCCATTATCTGCGTGCTGATACGGAAATCTCCGCCGGGATTGAAACGGCAGCAGATAGTTTCGGGAATGTAGCCGATGGTCTTTTCAAGGAAGTCTATATGAGTAAAGTCGTCGAGGTTGATGATAGCGTCAAGCTCTGCCGCCTTCTTGAAATCCTCGGCAGGTGTTGCGTTGGACGAGAACATGATATCGTCCCCCTTGAAGCCGACCTTTTCGCTCATCATAAGCTCGGTAAGCGATGAACAGTCAACTCCACAGTTTTCCTGACCGAGAATGTCAAGCAGAACCGGGTTCGGGGTAGCCTTTACGGCAAAATATTCCTTGAAGCCCTTGTTCCATGCGAATGCGGCGTTAAGTGCACGTGCACGCTCACGGATACCCTTTTCGTCGTAAATGTGGAAGGGGGTGGGGTAGGTTTCGATAATTTTTTCAAGCTGTTCTTTTGTTACAAACGGTGTTTTCAACGTAAATTCACTCCTATTTACACAATATATGAATAATTATACCATACGAAATCCGGCGTGTCAACCGATATCTACTGTAAAATTGCACAAAAAATTATAGTCAAACTTCAAAAAATCCGCACGCCGTCTGGCAAAAAATATTACAAAAGCCCTTGACATTACTTGAAAGCTGTGGTATAATCAATACTTGGTATGGGATAGTTATGCCCTTGCATAACTATCCCCTCCTTACCGGACACAAATTTTTGAGGTGTTCGGTCTAATGTCCATGAGGAGGTGTAACACAATGGATAAGATTTCATCCTACGAAACTCTGTTTATCGTTGATGTACAGCAGGGTGAGGAGGGCGTAAAGGCACTTGTTGACAAGTTCACTGGCCTTATCGCTGAAAACGGTACCATCGAGTCCGTTGATGAATGGGGAAAGCGCAGACTCGCATACCCGATCAACGACCTTAACGAGGGTTACTATGTTCTTGTAAACTTCAAGAGCGCTCCCACTCTTCCGCTCGAGCTCGAGCGCGTATTCGGCATCACCGACGGTATCATGCGTTCTATCGTTATCAAGCATGACGAGAAGAAGGCTGCAAAGGCTGTCGCTGCTCCTGCTGAAGAAGCTCCCGTTTCCGACGCTGAATAATTCGTAAAACAGAATGGAGGACAGCGACAATGGCAAATCTCAATCTTAACAAGGTAATACTCTGCGGTCGCCTCACAGCGGCTCCCGAGCTTCGCCAGACTCCCAGCGGAGTTATGGTAACAAGCTTTACCGTTGCGATCAACCGCCGTTTTTCGGCAAGAAGTGATGACGGACAGGGTACACAGCAGCAGGCGGATTTCATTAATGTAACCGCATGGCGTCAAAGCGCCGAGTTTGTGTGCAAATATTTCCAAAAGGGATCATCGATTTGCGTTGTTGGCTCGATCCAAACTCGTTCCTGGACCGATCAGCAGGGCAACAAGCGGTATGCTACCGATGTTGTGGCTGACGAGATCAACTTTGTTGATGCCAAGGGCGAGGGACCTGCAAACGGCGCAGGGGGATATATGCCCTCCGCCTACAGCGAAATGCCGTACTCAACACCCGCCGGACAGGCTCCGGCATCACAGGGCGGACCCGCCCCCCAGTTTGAAACACTTGAGGGTGACGACGAGCTTCCGTTCTGATTAAACAAAGGAGGTTTCATAAAATGGATAGAGAGAGAACCGAAAGAGACGCTTCTAAGCCTTACCGCACCGGTATGCGCAGAAAGAAGAAGGTCTGCCAGTTCTGCGCAGATAAGATCGACGAGATCGATTACAAGGATGTTGCAAGACTTCGCAAGTATATCAGCGAGCGTGCAAAGATTCTTCCCAGAAGAATTTCCGGTACCTGCGCAAAGCATCAGCGTCAGCTGACCATTGCTATCAAGCGTTCGCGCCACGTAGCACTTCTGCCCTACATCAGCGACTAATTTTGTCTTGATGAGCCGGGCAAATCACAGAATATTTGCCTATGCATCGGGGATATGGAGCTTCCATGTCTCCGATGTGTTGGTTATATGGGGTTCTGTGATTTTGGCGGCGACTTTACACGTCGCTTGTCATATATTATAAAAAAACTGTTAGATTGTTATAAAAATAACGATTATCTTCGTTAAACTGACAACACATACACAAAACGCCACTTTTTTGAACTTTTTGTGAGGTAATAAGTCTGAAAATGAATTTTCAGACTACCTCTTGCGGCTTTATCACGGTCATTGACCGTGATTTGGCTACGCCAACCACGCCCCAAGAAGGGGAGAAAGGTAGTTTTTGCTAGCGCAAAAACAATAATCTTGATTATGGAGAAATTAGTTGTAGCAATTACATTTGCCGGAGCGGCACTTGCACTCATTTATGCACTGCTCACCGCTCTCAAGGTACTCAAGTTCCCTGAAGGCACGGATCTTATGAAGAAGATCTCCGCGTCTATCCGTCAAGGCGCAAACGCTTATCTTAAGCGTCAGTATAAGGTAGTAGCTGTATTTTTCGGCATCATGTTCGTTATACTCGGCGGCATGGCATTTGCCGGCCTTATAACACCGTACGTTCCGTTCGCGTTCCTCACCGGAGGTATCTTCTCGGCTCTTTCGGGCTTCGTAGGAATGAAGATCGCCACACTTTCCAACGCAAGAACCGCAAACGCAAGCCGCGAGGGACTCAACCGCGGTCTTCGCGTAGCATTCTCCGCAGGAAGCGTTATGGGCTTCACCGTTGTAGGTCTCGGACTTCTCGATATTTCAATCTGGTTCTTCTTACTTAAATTCGTATTCCACCTCGAAGCGGCTGAGATCACAGGCGCAATGCTCACCTTCGGTATGGGTGCTTCTTCCATGGCACTTTTCGCACGTGTGGGCGGCGGTATCTTCACCAAGGCTGCTGACGTTGGCGCTGACCTCGTTGGTAAGGTTGAGGCAGGCATCCCCGAGGATGACCCCCGTAACCCCGCAGTTATCGCAGATAACGTTGGTGACAACGTTGGTGACGTTGCAGGTATGGGCGCTGACCTTTACGAGTCTTATGTTGGTTCCATCATTTCCGCGTGCGCTCTTGGAGTTGCGGCATTCGCAGGTGATTTCCATGCTATGATGCTCCCGCTTCTCATCGCGGCACTCGGCGTTGTATGCTCTATAATCGGTACATTCTTCGTAAGCACCAAGGAAGGCGCTTCCCAGAAGCAGCTTCTCGGCGCACTCTCCCGCGGTACAAACTTCTCTGCTATTGTTATTGCACTTGCAGGCTTCCCGCTTGTTTGGTTTGTCCTCGGTAAGGAGAACTGGGCTATCTACTTTGCAATCTTCGCAGGTCTTGTAGCCGGCGTTCTTATCGGTCAGTGCACCGAATACTACACATCCGACAGCTATAAGCCCACTAAGAACCTCGCGGCAACCAGTGAAACCGGTACCGCAACCATTATCATCGGCGGTCTTTCCGTTGGTATGCTTTCCACACTTCTTCCTATCATTATCGTATCTGTATGCGTACTCGTTGCATACTTCGTATCCGGCGGTGCTGCTGATGCGGCTCACGGCCTCTACGGTATCTCCCTCGCGGCTGTTGGTATGCTCTCCACCCTCGGTATCACTCTCGCAACCGACGCTTACGGTCCTATCGCGGACAATGCCGGCGGTATCGCGCAGATGGCTGGTCTTGAGGAGAAGGTAAGAGAGCGCACAGACGCACTCGACTCCCTCGGAAACACCACTGCGGCAACAGGTAAGGGCTTTGCTATCGGTTCTGCGGCGCTCACAGCTCTCGCACTTATGGCATCCTATATCGACAAGGTAGAAACCATTATCGGTGAGGCTGCGGCAGCTGCGGCTGACCTCAGCATTACCAATCCGAGCGTGCTTATCGGTCTGTTTGTAGGTGCATGTCTGCCGTTCGTATTCGCGGCACTCACCATGAACTCTGTCGGCAGAGCGGCTCAGAGCGTTGTTAAGGAAGTTCGCCGTCAGTTTAAGGAGATCACCGGTCTTATGGACGGTAAGGCTGACCCCGACTACGCAAAGTGCGTTGACCTTTGCACAAAGGCAAGCCTTCGCGAAATGATTCTTCCCACTGTCGTTGCTGTAATCGTTCCGGTAATCGTAGGACTTATCCTCGGCTGGACCGGCGTTGTTGGTATGCTTGCAGGCGCTACCGTTTCCGGATTCCTCATGGCTATATTCATGTCCAACTCCGGCGGTGCGTGGGATAACGCGAAGAAGTACATAGAGAGCGGCGTTCACGGCGGTAAAGGCTCCGATTGCCACAAGGCAGCAGTTGTCGGCGACACCGTTGGTGACCCCTTCAAGGATACTTCCGGACCTTCCATCAACATTCTCATCAAGCTGCTTTCTATGATTTCCATCGTATTTGCAGCACTTGTTGTTAACTTCTCCATTCTTTAATATCCAACGCAAAATAACATCCGCGGTGCAAGCTACAACGCTTGTACCGCGGTTTTTTTGTTTCATTCACAGCGTAAAAAGAGTGTGGCAAAAAGATAGATGCAAAAGAGCAGAAGTGAAATGTTTGCGTTGAAGAGAAGTATCAGATATACCGACACGAGCCACAGAATAACAAGCGTTACAGCGGATATCACCGACAGCGTAGTATGTGCGTGAAGCGGTGATATTTTGAGAAGCAGTGTCTCGGCTATGCATCCTCCGTCGAGCGAGCGCACGGGCAGCATATTTATAACGGCAAGCGAGAGCGAGCATGCAGCAAACAGCTCGCTCGCCGCGCCATGCCCGAAAACAAGCATGACAGCCATAGACGTTATAAGGTTCGCCGCAGAGCCTGCGGCGTATACAGCTATGAGAGCGGGCGTTCCGACATTCCACAGAGGTGTGGATATTTGTGCACCAAAAAGCGTGAGTTCAAAAGTATCGGCATCGCAGGAACATAACCGCATCATTATAAGATGTCCCAACTCGTGACAAAGTGCCGCCGCGAAAGGGATAAGGCACAGTACGCTTCCCTCAAGCAGAACGAGCACGGCGGCGAAAATGACGGATGACGGGTGTATTCTGATTTTGCCGCGTAGTTTCACTCTGTGGGCGGTGTAACTATCGGCGGCAGAAGATATTCAAACGCTTTCTCGGCATCTGCCGCCACGGATGTGTAAACGCTTTTCTCCTGCGATAAGTGAACTGCGGCACTTTCGCTGACAAGCGAGCCTGAACCCTCGCCCTCCACCAGGTCAGACAGCGAAACGCTCACGCTTCCGCCGTCGGACGAGTTAATGTTATAAAGAAGCACAGCGCCCGTGGTTACAAAAAGCGCGGCGGCTAAGATAACGGTATCTATCCCATGACGTTTTGACATAACTTACCTCCGTTTGTGTGGGTATGTTATTATATTCGCCTTGCGCGTGAGATATTCCGCATAAAAAAACACCGTGCAGATGACTGCACGGTGAAATACGATTTTATTTGATAACCTTTAAGAAAACGAGAATCTGAATTACGATACCGGCAAGTATGTAGAGCTCCATCAAAGATGCAATGATTCCGAGTGCCCAGCCTACAAGCGCGCCGAGAATCGGTATCCAGCCGACAATCATGGTTGCGAGGGCGATTACAAATCCTGCAACAATTCCTATAACAAGATAAATAAGTATGCCGATGATGAGATTTGCTACGTCTTTTACATATTTAAAGGAAAGCGGAAATAATTTCTTTAAAGTATCCATTTTATATCTCCTTTTGCGTATGATATTTTACAGTACGATTGTACCATATTTTTGCATCCGTGTCAATATCCCGCGTCGAATTATATAAAAAAGGAACGGCTTTTGCCGTTCCTTTAAATATTTCAGAGTAACTTATGCAAGCTCTGCGAAATACTTGATGGTGCGAACCATCTGGCTGGTGTAGGAGTTCTCGTTATCGTACCAAGAAACAACCTGTACCTGATAGGTGTCGTCGTCGATCTTTGCAACCATGGTCTGAGTTGCATCGAAGAGAGAACCGTAACGGATACCGATAACGTCGGAGGATACGATCTCGTCGGTGTTGTAGCCGAAGGACTCGGTTGCAGCAGCCTTCATTGCAGCGTTGATGCTATCCTTGGTAACGTCCTTACCCTTAACAACTGCGATAAGGATAGTGGTGGAACCGGTGCAGGTAGGAACACGCTGAGCAGCACCGATGAGCTTGCCGTTGAGCTCGGGAATTACGAGGCCGATAGCCTTTGCAGCGCCGGTGGAGTTGGGAACGATGTTCTGTGCACCTGCGCGAGCGCGGCGGAGGTCACCCTTTCTGTGGGGACCGTCGAGGATCATCTGGTCGCCGGTGTATGCATGAACGGTGGTCATGATACCGGACTGGATAGCGTATGCATCGTTAAGAGCCTTAGCCATAGGAGCGAGGCAGTTGGTGGTGCAGGAAGCTGCGGAGATGATCTGATCGTCAGCAGTAAGAGTCTTGTGGTTTACATTGTAAACGATAGTCTTGAGGTCGTTGCCTGCGGGAGCGGAGATAACAACCTTCTTTGCGCCTGCAGTGATGTGAGCCATGGACTTGTCCTTGGAGCAGTAGAAACCGGTGCACTCGAGAACAACGTCAACGCCGAGCTCACCCCAAGGGCAGTTAGCAGCGTCCTTCTCAGCATAGATTCTGAGAGTCTTGCCGTCTACAGTGATGGTACCTGCTTCGTCGTCAGCAGAAACTTCGTGCTCGTAGCGACCCTGAGCGGTGTCGTACTTGAGAAGGTGAGCGAGCATCTTGGGGCTGGTGAGGTCGTTGATTGCAACTACTTCATAACCCTCTGCGCCGAACATCTGACGGAAAGCCAGACGGCCGATACGGCCAAAGCCGTTAATAGCAACTTTAACAGACATTTTAAAATCCTCCAAAAATATATAAAAATTTTGTTTGACATAAGTCACGGACGCATTGCGTTAAAAAATTAACATTTGAACGCAGACACACCCTTACTCTATTATTTTACCGCATTTTTCATATTAATACAAGGGGTTTTAGGAATTTTTTTCATTTTTGTAACATTCACTTTAAATCCGCTTCAAAAGGTGCCGGTTTTTATCCAAAATAACACCCACGGTGGGAAAGAGAACCCTATTATGCGCAGTATATTGCCGGCTGTGTTCTCCACTTAAAGTTGACATTTTTATAATAACTCCTTGACTTTATAAGCAAACTATAGTAAAATTATAGTGCAAATAATCCTATAAGGAGTCCTAATAATGACAGAAAACAATTTTGCCGCAAAATTTTCCGCAATGCGTAAAGCAAGCGGTATAACACAGCAAAGACTCGGTGACATGCTCGGTGTCAGCAACCGTGCCGTGTCAAAATGGGAAACGGGACTCGCGCTTCCCTCAACCGAAAATATATATAAGCTATCGAAAATATTTGGCGTATCCGTTGACAGCTTTTTCACGGTGCCCTCTAAATCCGAAGAGCCGGAGCGCACCGATGCCACGGGTATGAAATCGCTTATGGGAATATACCGCATCGGATGCGGTCCGTCAAGCTCACACACTATCGGTCCCGAAAGGGCGTGCGAACTCTTTCGCGCGGCATATCCCTCGGCGGACAGATACAAGGCTGTGCTCTACGGTTCACTCTCACAAACGGGTGTGGGACACGGCACCGACAGAGTTATTATAAAGACGTTCGCGCCGATTGCGTGCGATATAGTGTTCGATAAGAGCGACACGGAGCTTAAGCATCCGAATACCATGATGCTTTACGCTTTTGAGGGCAAAAAACAGATCGGCGCCAGCCGTGTGGAGAGCGTCGGCGGCGGCAAGATCGTCGTTGACGGAGTGCAGTACGGCGAGGGCGAGGATGTATATCCCGAGTGCTCGTTTGAGAAGATAGCCGAATACTGCACGGCAGAGAATATTCGCCTTTGGGAATATGTAAAGCGCTTTGAGGGCGATGAGATACTTGAATATCTTTCGCGCGTGTGGAGCGAGATGAAGCGAAGCATTGCTGACGGACTTTCCGACGATGGTATACTTCCCGGCGGACTTGAGGTGCAAAAGCGCGCGAAACAGCTTTACAGCAAGCAGCATATAGATGAATCCGCAGAAACACGCGAGAACCGCATGGTGTGCGCCTTTGCGTTCGCGGTGAGCGAACAGAATGCGTGCGCAGAGCGTATTGTTACCGCGCCGACGTGCGGTGCATCGGGCGTTCTTCCGGCGGTGCTGTATTATCAGCAGCAGAAGCGCGGATATTCCGATTTCGAAATTGTACGTGCACTTGCGGCTGGCGGTATCGTGGGGAATCTTATAAAGACCAACGCTTCCATATCGGGAAGCGAGTGCGGATGCCAGGCGGAGATCGGAAGTGCGTGCGCCATGGCTGCGGCGGCTCTGGGTGAGCTTTTCGGACTCAGTCTTGATAAGATCGAGTATGCGGCGGAGATCGCGATAGAGCATCATCTCGGTCTTACATGCGATCCGATATGCGGACTTGTGCAGATCCCGTGCATCGAGCGAAACGCAGTGGCGGCTATGCGTGCCATTAACGCCGTGAGCCTTGCAAGCTTCCTGTCCGACTCGAGAAAAATCTCGCTTGATAAGGTTATAAAGGTTATGCGCCGCACGGGACTTGACATCTCAAAGCAATACAAGGAAACTGCGCAGGGAGGTCTTGCCACTCTGCATGTTGGGCGCATAAAATAAAACGGGGTGCTTAAATGAAAATAACATACTACGGTCAGATGACCTATCTCATTGAAACGGATGGGATAAAAATAGTGACCGATCCGTATCTGTCAAATTCCGCGGACTGCAAGCACGGCGTGCGTAACTACGCGCCGCCGACAACGCTTCCCGAGATCATGCCGGATATCATCGTAATATCCCACGGACATGCGGATCATCTTGACGCGCAGACGCTTATGCCGTTCTACCGTATGCGCCGTCGCTCGTTCACACTTGTTCCCGAGCCGCTTGTGGAGAAAATACAGGCGCTTGGCGGAGAGGCCGTTGCCATGTCCGCGCCCGAGGCGGCGGAGCTTGGCGAATCATTCCGACTCGGCGGCGTTACCGTTACCGCAGTTCCGGCGGCACATGATGTGCTCCATCGTGACGGGGAGGGGAACATTTTTGAGCTTTCATACTTGATTGAAGCCGAGGGCAAGAAGGTATTCTTCGGCGGTGACATGTGCATGTACGAGGGGCTTGCGGAGCTTACGGCGGATATTGCGCCCGATGTGATGCTGCTTCCCGTAAACGGCCGCGACTTTTTCCGTGAGTCATACGGAATCATCGGCAATCTTGACTCAAACGAAGCCGCACGGCTTGCCGCGCTTTCCGGCGCGAAGCTCTTTATTCCCGGGCATCACGATCTGTATGACCACAACGGCTGTCCGAATGAGTGGATAGAATACTCTGCGAAGACGTTCGGCGCGCCGTTAGCGCTCCTCGCCCCGTGCGAGAGCGTGGAGATATAACAAAGATACCGCTCCGCTCTAAAACGGACAGTCGAGGACGCCTGTCCCTACAAGGCTACCGCCAAACCGAACGCTATCTTCACTGTGGGCGGTTTGTTCGCACTAACCCGCGCGAATCTTTCTTTGAGCGCAGGGGGGCGCCTCCGGCGCAAAGCAAGGAAAGCGGGTGGAGCGCGAGGAGGGTGTAAAACCTACGCAGTTGGTTGTACACCCTCCTTGCAATTACGCATCCCTCGGCGCTCCGGGAGCGCCGAAGCAGTATAAAAGCGGTGCCTGCAAGACGCCGCTCCACTTTTGAATATTGCAAATAAAATCCCGTTTTCCGATATTTTGTGGAAAACGGGATTTCTATCTATCTTACCTGACCGGTGCCGGTGATGAGATATTTGCCGGTGGTGAGTGCTTCGAGTCCCATAGGACCGCGTGCGTGGAGCTTCTGCGTGGAAATGCCAAGCTCCGCTCCGAAGCCGAACTCGCCGCCGTCGGTGAATCTCGTGGATGCGTTGACGTAGAGTGCCGCCGCGTCTATTTCGCTTGTGAAGCGTGCGGCGTTTGCCATGTCGCGTGTGATTATCGCCTCGCTGTGACCGGTGTTGTATGTGTTGATATGCGCAATTGCCTCGTCGATACCGGACACGATCTTTACGGCCAAAATGTAGTCGTCATACTCGGTTTCCCAGTCGGACTGTGATGCCGGAGTGCAGGGGATTATCGCCTGCGTGCGCTCACAGCCGCGTATCTCAAGTGCCTTTCCCTCAAGCGCTGACACAAACGCCGGCAGAAACTCCTCTGCCGCCGCTTCGTGAACAAGCATCGTTTCCACGGCGTTGCACACGGACGGGCGCGACATTTTTGCGTTGAGCGCCACTTTTACGCCAAGCTCGATATCTGCCGAAGCGTCGATGAAAATGTGACAGTTTCCGGCACCCGTTTCGATAACGGGAACGGTGGCGTTATCCACAACACTGCGGATAAGTCCTGCGCCGCCGCGCGGAACCAAAAGATCGACAAGTCCGCGCATCTTCATGAGCGCGGTTGAGCTTTCTCTTGTGGTGTCCTCGATAAGCGCGAGGGCATTGGACGGGAGATTGTTGTCGGTAAGTGCACGTTTCATTATACCTGCGAGTGCGAGGTTTGTGTTGATAGCCTCCTTACCGCCGCGAAGGATACATGCGTTGCCGGTTTTGATACAGAGCGCCGCCGCGTCAACCGTTACGTTCGGACGTGCTTCGTAGATGATAGCGACAACGCCGAGCGGCACGCGGATGTGCTCTATAATAAGTCCGTTGGGACGTGTGGTGCGTGTACCAGAGCCGATGGGGTCCTCGAGCATTATAAGCTGTCCAAGACTGTCGGCGATACCTTTTATACGCGCCGCATCAAGCTTCAAACGGTCGAGCATGGGCCTTGGAACACCGTTTTTATCGGCGTTTTCAAGGTCGGTTGCGTTTGCGGCGATAATAGCCTCGCTCTCCGAGATGAGAAGCTCGGCGATACGTGCAAGCACAGCATTTTTCTGTTTTGTTGAAGCACCGGCGAGTGCGCCCTTTGCGGCTTTTGCCTCGGTGCAAAGCTTTGTTACGTATTCTACGGGCTGCATGGTGTTACCGTCCTTTTGCGTTGAAGTTTGTGGAGATTCCCTCATACAAGGGAAGGAACCCTCACCCGGTTGCTTCGCAACCACCCTCCCCCAAGGGAGGGCAATGGTTGATTTTATCTTACATTAAGGCTTCTCCTGGGAGAAGCTCCCGCGCAGCGGGTGATGAGGGTGATTTTTCACTGACCTTATATTCTTACAAGTGTTCCGAGCGCTTTTTCAAACGCCGAGAGGAACTTATCCGCTTCATCCTTTGTGTTCTGCACACCAAGACTTACGCGAATCGTGCAGTCTGCGTGCTTTTCGGAAAGACCGAATGCGCGCAGAACGTGGCTTCCGTGCCCCGTGTTTGACGAGCACGCCGAGCCGCTTGACACAAATATGCCATCGCCCGAGAGCGCGTGGAGCATGGTTTCGCTTTTTATATCCGGCATGGTTATGCTGATTACATGCGATGCGGCGTTTTGGGGCAGGTTGAGCTTCACACCTCTGAAACGGTCACTGTCAGACAGATGTTCTATGAGATATGAGCGAAGCTGTGACTTTTTTCGGGTGTCATCGGCAAGCGTGGCAAATCTTTCCTTTGCCGCTGCACCAAATCCGATAATGCCGAGCAGATTCTCGGTTCCCGAGCGAAGTCCCGACTCCTGTCCGCCGCCGTGAATTATCGGCACGAGCTTGCGCTTTTTGAGCATGTCCGCTGTGACATACAGTGCGCCGATTCCCTTAGGACCGCCGATTTTGTGTGCGGAGATGCTTATCATATCAGCGCCGAGCGTGCGCTCGTTTACGGGAATGTTCATATATCCCTGAACGCAGTCGGTGTGCATGACTGCCTCCGGGTTTGCCGCTTTGACGATACTGCTGATGCGCTTTATATCATAAATCGCGCCGGTTTCGTTGTTTACTGACATGAAGCTTGCGAGGACGGTGCTTCTGTCCGCTTCACGCTCTATCATATCATAGTCGGGCACGCCGTTTTTTGTTGGGATGCGTACCACAGTAAACCCTCGCTTTTCAAGATATGCGCAAGGTTCGAGCACCGCGGGGTGCTCGCTGTCGGAGATTATTATCTTTTTTTCACGGTAATCCTTTGCCGCAACAGTGCCGAGGATAGCGAGATTGTCCGCTTCTGTACCGCTTGCGGTGAAGATAAGCTGTTTTTCGGTGAGCTTGTTTATCTGACGAACACCGAGGGATGTGAGAATGGCACGTCTTGCCGCGGATACGGCACTCTCCGCTTCCACTCCGAGCGTGTGAAGCGAGGACGGGTTGCCGAACATATCCATAGCCGCGAGCATTGCATCCTTTACTCCGGCTGTCAGCGGTGTTGTGGCGCTGTTGTCAAGGTAGATATGCTCTGCCATATTATTTGAATCGGAAATTGCCGAGGATAGCGAGCACATCCTCGATGTGTGTATCGTAGTTCTCGACTCTTGCGGTGTAGGTGAAGATGTACACCTGCGCGTTTCTCACGGTTATTATCTGCATGAACTTGTACTGCACACCGGCAACAGTTCCGGTGTAGATATACTGTGTGGAAGCGACGCCGTCGAGGGTGACATCATCCGGTTCACCGACGTATGTAAGGTCGGCGAACATTGCTTTGAGCTCCGGCTCATATGTTGCCCAGAAATCCTTTGCGCTCAGAATCTTGTTATCGGTAAGCTCGAAAGCCGTCATGGAGATGTTGGAGGGGTCAATTCCGCTATAGTAAGCGGCAGTCATGCCGGCGGAGATGTCCGCTGTCCATTCGTCAGGGACGAAAAGATCGTATGAAACTCCGTCGTCGGAGATTTCCATAAATCCCATGGGGGCTGTGGACTCGTTATTGCCGCAGGCGGTGAAAAGCAGAGCGGCGGATATTAAAACTGTAAGCACAAGTGCTGTTTTTCTTAAGATATTCATAAAAAGACCTCACAGAAATATTTTTACTATATTATAGCGCGAAGCGCGCACGATTTCAACGTAAATTTGTAAACACTATTAAAACAGCGCACAAAATTTGCTTTTGTGCGCGTTTTTATTATAATAAGCGATCTGGTCTGTAAGCCGGGTTCTGTCGTGGACGGTCATCTATCTTCGCGTGACGTTGCCGCCACGCTTCTTGGCAAGCGCCAAGTGCCACCCATGGGATCTGTCGGGCAGACAGCCGCATTTCTGCGGATCCCAACGGTGTTGCTTCGGATAGGGTTTACAGCGGACCTATGTTGCCATAGGAACTCGTGAGCTCTTACCTCACGTTTCCATCCTTACCGGCAATGCCGGCGGTTTATTTCTGTTGCACTTTCCCGGAGGTCACCCTCGGCGGACGTTATCCGTTATCCTGCCCTGTGAAGCCCGGACTTTCCTCACGGTAATACCTTTCGGCGACATACCGCGCGATCGTCTGACCAGGTCGCAGTAGTATTATAGCACGAAGTGCGCCTTTTGTCAATCCCCCGGCGCTCTCCGGAGCGCCGGCCGTATGCGTAATGCAAGAGGGATGGACAACCAACGCTGCCGCAATGGTTTTCTCACCCCAGCACAATCGCCTTTGGCGAGTGTGCTAGAAAGTTTGCGAAGCAAACTTTAAGGAAGTTGCCACAAGCAACTTCTTGAATCCTCCGCTTTCCTTTGGCTACGCCCGACTCGCGCTCGAAAAAGACTCGCTTAGTAAAGCGGTAACCGAAAGATACCGCTCCATTTTAAGACGGACAGTCGGGGACGCCTGTCCCTACAAAGATGCCGCCTGAAAATGGCAGTATCTATAATGTGGGCGGTGTTGACACTGTGCACCAAGCGAGTCTTTCTTCGAGCGCCGTGGAGCGCCTCCGGCGCAAAGCAAGGAAAAAGGTGGGAGTAGAGTTCGCCAAAGGCGAACTCTTAGAGGGAGGTAGAAAACCTGCGCAGCTGGTTGTCTATCCCCTCTTTTATCCGTAATCTCGGCGCTCTCATGAGCGCCGACTACCTGCATGCGCACATTTTGGCTCGGTTTGCGACACCATTTTTTCCCAAAAAGCAAAAATGTTCACACTTATATGCTTGAACATTAAAGCTTGTTGTGATATAATATAATGTATTACACTTTGACTTACTGTGTCTTTATCGGCAAGGGTATTGTAACAAAGGAGAGGCAAAAATCATGAGAATAGGACTTGACGTCGGCTCCACCACGCTTAAGTGTGTGGTCCTCGACGAGAGTGACAATATTATATACAAATCCTACAAGCGTCATTTCGCACAGATAACCGAATCGACTGTCGCACTGCTTCAAACGTTGTGTGATGAGCTTCCCGGCGCAAAGGATGCCGTGATATCCATATCCGGTTCTGCCGGAATGGGTATGGCTGAAGCGTCGGATGTCGGATTTGTGCAGGAGGTTTACGCAACAAGACTTGCGGTTAAGCGCTTGATTCCGAATACGGACGTTGTAATAGAGCTTGGCGGTGAGGATGCCAAGATACTCTATCTCGACGGCACAATGGAAGTGCGTATGAACGGCTCCTGCGCCGGCGGAACGGGCGCGTTCATCGACCAGATGGCAACGCTTCTGGCGATCACTCCCGATGAACTCAACGAGCTTTCCCATGGATGCGAAAAAATATACACCATAGCATCGCGCTGCGGTGTTTTCGCCAAGAGCGACATACAGCCGCTTATCAATCAGGGCGCGAAAAAAGAGGATATTGCCGCGAGTATATTCATGGCGGTTGTTAACCAGACTATCGCCGGTCTTGCGCAGGGCAGACCTATCGAGGGAAATGTTGTGTACCTCGGCGGTCCGCTCACATTCATGGACGGACTTCGCGCGGCATTTGACAAATCGCTTGGACTCACCGGCATATGCCCCGAAAATTCGCTTTATTTCGTGGCAATGGGCGCGGCTTTCGGCTCGGATATAACCGCTTCCAGGGCAACACTTGCCGAGGCGCTTTCGCGTATCAGCGAATATAAAACCGAGGGACGCTATCTTTCCTGCCCGGCACTCTTTTCCTCGCAGGATGAATATGACGAATTTGCAGCCCGCCATGCGGCTGACCGTGTGGAATACGCAAATCCCGAAGAATATAAGGGCGGCGCTTACATAGGTATCGATGCCGGCTCAACTACCGTAAAAGTAGTTGTTATGAGCGAGGACGGAGATATACTTTGCTCGCTTTATAAGGGCAATAACGGAAATCCCGTTCCGATCATACGCGAGTTTTTGCTCGATTTTTACAAGAAATATCCCGCAATATATGTAAAAGGCTCCGCCGTTACCGGATACGGTGAGGAGATCGTCAAGAATGCGTTCGCTGTTGATGGCGGTATTGTTGAAACAATGGCGCACTTCTTCGCCGCCAAAAAATTCATGCCGGATGTGGACTTCATCATCGACATCGGCGGTCAGGATATTAAGTGCTTTAAGATTCGTAACGGCGCTATCGACAATATCTTCTTAAACGAGGCGTGCTCCTCGGGATGCGGCTCGTTTTTACAAACATTTGCTGGTGCTCTCGGTATAGATATAGCAGAGTTCGCAAAGCAAGGCCTTTTCGCAAACGCTCCCGTTGACCTTGGCTCGCGCTGTACGGTGTTTATGAATTCTTCCGTAAAGCAGGCGCAGAAGGACGGCGCAACGGTTGACAATATCTCCGCCGGACTTTCCATATCCGTTGTCAAGAATGCGCTTTACAAGGTTATCCGCGCTTCGGGTGCCGATGACCTCGGCGAGCATATCGTGGTTCAGGGCGGTACGTTCCTTAATGATGCGGTGCTTCGCGCGTTTGAGATGGAAATAGTCAGAAATGTTGTTCGTCCGAACATCGCGGGACTTATGGGCGCGTACGGCGCGGCGATCTACGCCAAGGATACCGCGAAGGGCGAGTCCACGATTCTCGGTACAGAGGGACTTGAAAACTTTAAGCATGAGGTAAAGGTTATCTCCTGCGGTCTTTGCGAAAACCACTGCCGCCTCACTGTGAACACCTTTGATGGCGGACGCAAGTTCATCGGCGGAAACCGCTGTGAGCGTCCCACCGCACGTGCAGGCGCGCTTGAATATCTGGATCTTTACGACTACAAGCTCTCACTGCTTGGAGCATATACAGCAAAACCCGATTCACCCAAAGCAAAAATCGGTCTGCCTATGGGGCTTAACATGTATGAAATGCTCCCGTTCTGGCACACGTTTTTCACCAAACTCGGCTTCGAGGTCGTTACCTCTCCGCGTTCGGACAGAAAGCTTTACTTAAAGGGTCAGCAGACTATCCCCTCGGACACCGTTTGCTTCCCGGCGAAGCTGCTTCACGGTCACATAGAAGCGCTTGTCGATGCCGGAGTTGACGCAATATTCTACCCGTGCATGACGTACAATTTCGACGAGAAGCTCGGTGACAACCATTATAACTGTCCCGTTGTTGCATATTACCCCGAGGTTGTCGGGGCGAATATGCCAAACGTCCGCAAAACGCAGTTTATCAAGGATTATATCGGCGTACATCGCCCGAAGGATTTCGCCGTTAAGATTTATGAGATACTTTCAAAATACTTCGGGGGAATTGACAAAGTGGCTGTAAAGGCGGCATGTGCACAGGCTTATGCCGAGCGCGAGCAATTCCTCACCCGTGTTCGCGAAAAGGGAGAAGCGCTTATAGCGGCGGCGAGGGCGAAAAATATGCCCATAATCGTGCTGTCGGGACGTCCGTATCACGTGGACCCCGAGATAAATCACGGTATCAACCGACTTATATGCGAGTGCGGTGCCGCGGTTATCACAGAAGATGCGGTGAGCCACTATGTTGAGAAATTCAAGGTTGGCGTGCTCAATCAGTGGACGTATCATTCCAGACTCTATGCGGCGGCGAAATATATCGGCGACAAGGAAGATATGAACCTCGTTCAGCTCGTATCGTTCGGATGCGGCGTTGACGCCATAACCACCGATGAGGTGCGCGCGATACTCGAGGATTCGGGAAAAATCTACACGCAGATAAAAATTGACGAGATAACCAATCTCGGTGCGGTGAAGATAAGACTGCGCAGTCTTTTCGCGGCGTGTGAGGCTAAACGTAGGGAGGGCAGAGCATGACAGAACGCATAGAATTCACAAAGCAGATGAAGAAGGATTACACCATCCTCGTTCCCAATATGCTCGGCACTCACTTTAAGCTTCTCATAAAGGTTTTTGAGCATGAGGGCTACAATGTTGAGCTTCTCACAAACGAGGGCAGAGGCGTTGTGGAGACCGGACTCAAATATGTCCACAACGACACCTGCTATCCGGCGTTGCTTGTAATCGGTCAGATGATAGATGCGCTGAAGAGCGGCAAGTATGACCTTAACAAGGTTGCGCTTATAATAACCCAGACCGGCGGCGGATGCCGTGCGTCAAACTATATTCATCTCCTGCGAAAGGCACTCAAAAATGCGGGGCTTGCGCATGTTCCGGTAATTTCCCTCAATCTGTCGGGACTTGAGAAAAACAGCGGCTTTAAGCTCACTTTGGGACTTATCCGCCGTCTTATCGCGGCTATGGCATACGGTGATTTACTCATGCTGCTCTCAAACCAGGTGCGCCCGTATGAAACTGTACCCGGTGCCGCAGACCGACTCGTTGACAGCTGGGCAGACACGCTTGTCGAGGAGTTTGCGCACGGACGCGGCTTTGCCAAGAGTGCAATGCGCGCCTACATGAAGAAGATAGCAGACGGCTTTGCCGCTATCCCCGTCGACCGCAGCGTGGAGCGCGTGAAGGTCGGCATCGTCGGCGAGATTTACGTTAAGTTCTCCTCTCTTGCAAACAATCATCTTGAGGAGTTTCTTGCATCCGAGGGATGCGAGGTAATGGTGCCGGGACTTATGAGCTTTATCCTCTTCAAGGTTGACAACCGAATGGAAGATATCAAGCTTTATGGGGGAAGCCGCGCGAAATTTACGGTGTGCAAGGCGCTGTTTAACTATCTCGCGGAAATGGAGAAGTTCATCATCGACATTGTAAATGAGCAGGGCGTGTTCAAGGCGCCAACGGCGTATGACCACCTCAAGGAGCTTGTAAACGGTATCATCGGCTACGGCTCGAAAATGGGCGAGGGCTGGCTTCTTACAGCGGAGATGCTCGAGCTTATCGAAAACGGTTACGGCAACATCGTGTGTGCACAGCCGTTCGGATGTCTGCCGAATCACATTGTGGGCAAGGGCATGATACGAAAGCTTCGCGAGCTTCATCCGGAGTCTAACATTGTGCCGATAGACTATGACCCCGGCGCGACACGTGTTAACCAGGAAAACCGAATCAAGCTTATGCTTTCCGTGGCGCATGAGAACATGGCGGCGCAGAAGTCGGACGGGGAGGCAAAGATACCCGAAAAAGAGCCGGAGCTTGCCACTGTATGATAAAAATAAACATCCCCGAGGCTCCGGCAAAAATAATCGGAGTGCTCGAAAAGTACGGCTATGAGGCGTATATCGTGGGCGGATGTGTCCGCGATGCAATTCTCGGACGTGAGCCGAATGACTGGGACGTGACCACGTCCTGCCCGGCGTTTTACACCAAAGAAATATTCGACAAGGCGGACGGCTTTGATGCTCACCCGACTGGCATGGAGCACGGGACGGTAACCGTTTGCTATGGGGGTGAGGCGGTCGAGGTCACAACCTTCCGCATGGACGCTGGATATGCTGACCACCGTCACCCAAGTGCGGTATTCTTTTCCGATAATCTTCACGAAGATCTCGCAAGACGTGATTTCACGGTGTGTGCCATGGCATATTCCGACAGATTCGGGCTTGTTGACATTTACGGCGGTGTGACGGACATAGAGTCGCGCATCATTCGCTGTGTGGGCGACTCGAGGGAGCGCTTTAACGAGGATGCGCTTCGCATAATGCGCGCACTTCGGTTTTCCTCACAGCTCGGATTTGATATTCACGGGGATACGGCGAATGCCGCGAGAGCGCTCGCACATACACTTGCCTATATCTCGAAAGAGCGCATAACCGAGGAGCTTGCAAAGCTGCTTTTGGGAAAAAACGCTCCCACGGTGATGCGTGAGTATGCGGATATTATCTCGCATGCCGCACCGATGCTGAAAGCTGCGGATATTGCCGCAGCGGGAGAGTGTGCGAAGCGGCTTTCGGGTGCATCGCTTTCACTCATGCTTGCGTGTCTGCTTATCGGGGCGAGCGAGGAGAGCGTTAACGCTTTCTTCAAATGGCTTCGCTTTGACAATAAAACCGTTAAGAATACAAAAAAAATACTGACGTTTGCCACCACTCCGCTTGGAGATAAAATTGCAGTGAAGCGCATGTGCCGTGACATCGGCGCAGAGTGTGCCTCAGACGCGATAAAGCTCGGCATCGCGTCAGGCGTGATCAGCGAGGATGTTTTCGAGTGTTACCGCTCGGTAATCGAGGGCGGGGAATGCTATTCGCTTATGCAGCTTGACATTGACGGGCACGACCTTATCGCGCTCGGATGCGTTCACAGCTTTATCGGACAGGCTCTTGACGCGCTGCTTGATATGGTCATCTGCTCCGAGGTGGAAAATAACAGAGAAGCTCTCATAAACACTGCGAGGGCACTTATGGATGAAGACGGATATATACCTGAAAGGAAATAATACAGCTATGAAAGAAGTTCTTCTTTGTAAATACGGTGAGCTCATTTTAAAGGGCGCGAACAAGTCCTATTTTGAAAGCCTGCTCCTGCGAGAGCTTCGAAAGAGGGTAAAGCGCGCGGGCGATTTTGACGTGAGCTATGCCCAGAGCACGATATACATTGAGCCAAAGGACGAGTTTGCGGATATCGAGCTTGCGCTTGAATATGCTTCGAAGGTGTTCGGTATCGTATCCATTGACCGTGCGGTTGTTGTCGAGAAGGATATCGAAAAAATAAAGGCGGCGGCAAAAGAATATCTTCCGCAGTTCCTCGTCGGTGTACGCAGCTTCAAGGCGGATGCAAGACGCTCGGACAAAACGTTCCCGATGAAATCGCCGGAGCTTATGCGTGAGGTTGGCGGCGCGGTGCTCGAGGCTTGCCCCAGACTCAAGGTTGACGTGCACACCCCCGAGGTTACAGTACGCGTTGAGATTCGCGAGCGCGGTGCGTATATCCATGCCGGCGGTGTTAAAGGCGCCGGAGGAATGCCGCTCGGTTCAAGCGGAAAGGGACTCTTACTACTCTCGGGCGGTATTGACAGCCCCGTTGCCGGATACATGATGGCAAAGCGCGGAGTTACGCTTGAGGCGCTCCATTTCGAGAGCTTCCCGTACACGTCCGAGCGTGCCAAGGAGAAGGTGCTGGAGCTTGCAAAGCTTCTTACCGAATATACCACGCAGATAAAGGTTCACGTAATATCGCTCACACACATTCAGGAGGAGCTTCGCCGTGCGTGTGACGAGGATTACTTCACTCTCCTGCTTCGCCGTTACATGATGACGCTTGCCGAGCGAGTGGCAAGACGTAACAACTGTCATGCTCTTATCACGGGCGAGAGCCTTGCGCAGGTGGCGAGCCAGACGATGCGTGCCATTGAGGTGACGGACAGCGCGGTGAACATCCCCGTATACCGCCCGTGCATCGGTCTTGACAAAGAGGAGATCATTCAGATAGCGAGAAAGATCAACACGTTTGAAACGTCGATCCTGCCGTACGAGGACTGCTGTACTGTATTTACGCCCAGACATCCGAAGACACGCCCCGAGATGGAAAAGGTTCTGACGGAGGAGGCAAAGCTTGATTTCGCCGCGCTTTGCGACGAGGCGTTTGAAACCCTTAACACCTATGTGATAAAGATGGATGAGTAATCATCCATCTTTTTGGTTTGGGCGGTACATAGCGCATCGCCGTAAGCGTAATACCCGAGAAGGGGGGGGAACCAGCTGCGCAGTTTCCTCATCCCCTCAAGAGTTCGCCTGTAGCGAACTCTTACTCTCCCCGTCCTCCTTGCTCAAGCCCGACTTGCGCTCAAAAAAAGATTCGCGCCGGTAAAGAGGTGACCGTAAGACACCGCTCCACTCGACCCTCATCAGTCATCGCTTGCGCGATGACAGCTTCCCCCAAGGGAAGCCTTTTTGCCCTCCCTTGGGGGAGGGTGTCGGCGAAGCCGACGGGTGGGGGTTCTGCGGTATCTTCATTGTGGGCGGAGTGTAAGCGCGAAGCGCTCACTGACCAGCGCGAATCTTTTTTGAGCGCGCGAGGAGCGCCTCCGGCGCCAAGCAAGGAGGACAGGTGGAGCTCGAGGGGGATGGGGAAACTGCGCAGCTGGTTCCCCATCCTCCTCGAATTTACGCAAAGCCTCGGCGCGGCAGCGCCGAACAGTATGTCCGCACTTCCTGTATAAACGACAGTATTAGGCAAAATGCCCACAAAAAATGTTGACATTCTGTAAATTTCGCTTCATTTGGATACAAATTTTTAATAAAATTAAGCATTCCCCCTTGACACAAGACGCTTTTTTGTATAAAATATATGTGTATGTAATTAAAAAATATAATGCTATATCTGTGTCATGTGATGGGGACACGGCATACGGTGTTTGAATAATTGCATTTT
>JAZTXD010000147.1:0-1254 GCA_045636265.1 Candidatus Flemingiibacterium sp. | reverse complement strand
CCCTCCTCACAAACAATTGACGGAGGATCCGTAAACAAATTGATAATCACATCTGTAAACAACGAGCCAGCAGCCACCCCAACCGCCAACACCATCGCCGCAAAATGATTAACCATAACCACCTCCGTGAGTTCATCCAAGAAAACATCCACACGCGTGAACAACATTATGTTACATCATTTACCTTACCTGTCTCAAGTATTTTTTAAATAAGCGATTCTTTTAACAACACTCCGCCATTGCTGAAACAATTTCCCCACCTTTTGACGGGAAACACCACGCGCATAAACGCTCTATCCCACGCATTTCTGCATCCAACTCCAGTGCGATGCCGCCCCAAACCAAGCCTAATTGGTTTCGAATCTCGACGAGAATCAAAACGAATCTCGACGAGAATTAAAACGAATCTCGACGAGAATCAAAATGAATCTCGACGAGAATCAAAACGAATCTCGGCGAGAATCGCAGGCGGTTTCAGTTGGATTGAAGCCCAATCCAAGCCACATCGGAGGTGAAGTGCAGTGCATTTACGGCTGAAAAAGCGTTTCTTGCGAAGTCTATGCGATGCTAGGTGGGTTTTAACGCGGCCTGAGAAGCGGTTACACCGCAGCACTGCCAGGTGGGTTTTACCGCGAAGACGCAAAGGGAAGCGCGGCTAAATCCGTCCGAGACAGATTTACCGCGCTTCTGCGAAGCGTGTGCGATGCTAGGTGGGTTCAACACTACAAACACGAGAAGATGCGTTGCTCTTTTCGTAACACTAGGGCTTCGCCCACGAAAAGCCAACGCATCTGCAAAGCGGATGCACTGCCAGAATTTTTACCGCGAAGACGCAAAGGGAAGCGCGGCTAAATCCGTCCGAGACAGATTTACCGCGCTTCTGCGAAGTGTATGCGATGTGAGGTGGGTGCTACGCACCAGTGGCTCGTGCGCTCGCGATGCTCGCTTTTAGTGGACAGTATTTCCGATGGCTTTGCCACGGGCGCATATGGCCAGTTTGACCGCAAAGCATTGCGGGGCGAGCCGAGCTCGCATGGTACACGCTAACGCGTGCCTTATTTACCGGGGGTAACGCTCCGCTCACCCCCGACTGTGTTCTGGTCGCCCTTACAGGGCTTTACGAATGTGGAAATGTGAAAATGTTGCCAATTCCAATGTTGCCAATTCCAATTAACCTCGCGGCGTAGTCGCCCCTTCTTTTCAAAAACTGGGGTAAAGCGCCCTGCGCTTTCATGGGGGTGTGGGGGCGATGCA
>JAZTXD010000146.1:0-6755 GCA_045636265.1 Candidatus Flemingiibacterium sp. | reverse complement strand
GTTCTGATGTTCGGTGCCGAGACGCTTGATTTCACCGTTAAGGCGTGTAACTTCTGATGCCGGTGCGTAGTTTCTGGTGATTTCCGCACTCACAGCGTGGTCTATCTCATCGGTGTACGCTTCACCGAGTATGGTTTTAAGCCATTCGAGCATGGTGTATTCTCCTTTCGGGTATAAAAATACCGCCCATTTCGGACGGTTGGTTGTTTAATTGTTATGATATTTGCAGTTTTTGCAAATATTGCGCCAGTCTTCTTTTTTGATAAATCTTTTTGGCATATGATCCGGCTTTATCATGCCGTCTGCCGTGTCTGAGTTTTCGATGCAATCCGCTATGTCGATCTTTTCATCAACAAGTGGGCACAGCACTTCATTCACGTCGCTTCAACTCCTCCATCATTTTTACAGTCTTTTCGTCGTACTCATCGGATTTAAATGCCGTTCTTATGGTGTTGTCATCCATATCGATATACGCGGCACCGGCGTCCGAATAGTAGTTTTTAAATTTTCCGTTCCAGCGGGTAACGGAAACCCGTGCATTACGGATATACGAAACAGCTTCATCATGAGTAACATCATGATGTCTGCTTTCAATATGACTGATGTCATATGAAAAAGAGCTTAAATCCGGCGTTTCGGGATCCAATTCAATGATTCCTTTTATGCCGATGTTTTCGCTTATATTCTTTATTATAGCATTATCGGCATCTTTCTTAAGCTGTATTCGGTATCGTTTCTGTAAACTTTCCCACCGTTCTCCGCCGGCGTTCTTGATCCGCTTAAAAACCGAAAGCGACTTCGGCGCATCATCACCGAGACGCATCTTATACCGTTCGTACTGATACAGCGTTTCACGTTCACGGCGGTTTTTTGCCTGCTGTTCGTCGTATACCTTGACATTCTCCGGATTCGGCTTATACGGTGCATTACTGCGTTTTATTGCCGCTTCCACATCGTTGAATTCCTCGATGAACGGCACCATTACGTGCCTGCAGTTAGGATGTACGTTGTGGTATCCGTCACGGTAAGCCGTTGAAAGCGGTGGAAAGCGTTTGTCATTGCCGGATATGCTGTAAACCTTGCCTTGCAGTGCCGCGCATACTTCGCACGTCGGAAAATGCTCGGTCATTTCAATGAGATCATAACCGTTTTCGGTCAGCTGTATCTCACGGGCGGTATTGCCTGCCTCGCGTGTCGTCGACCTTGCGCAGAGCATAGCATATACATCAAGCGGCACTTGCCGGGCATTTGGTCCGCTGCCGTACTGAACGGTCATAAACCCCTGATCCTGCAAGCGTTTAACCATCGACTTTTTCATATCGACGATCGTACCGCCGGACGCGGATTTTATGCCACTTTCGAGCAGTCCGGTACGTCTGAGTGCTTCATCCCGGCTTTCGTCGAGATACCGCATCACTTGACGTCCCACCGTGCCGAGTGCGCTTTTAATGCTGTACTGCATTTCACGCGCCAGCAGATTGACCGCATCATTATGAATAGATGCAAAAGCCGCCGGAGGTTTCATTTCGAGGTTGTTCCGCTTGAAATAGTCGTAGGTTTCATCAAGCGTTTTTTTATATTCCTTGGGAATCTCACTCGATATAAAGCCGTCGGTCTTTTCTTCAAGCTCTTTTATCAGCTTGTTCAGTTTTTTCAGCACCGTGTTGTAATAGGTTTTTGTGCCTACGCCCTTGGTGTTGATGATGGTTTTTAACAGCGTTTCACGTGCGGCAAGGTATATATCACGCAGATTTTCAAGTTCACTGTTCGCCATTGTTGTTCTCGAACATATCAATGTTCATTGGTGCACCTGCCGCCGCTTCGGTGCGCATCTGCTCAAGTTCCGCCTCTGCTTCGTCGTCAGACAGTCCCATGCGCTTAAGTGCCGCATACTTGCTCATGATAGGACCGCCGACCGCAGTTGACAGAGTTGTTACAGTCTCGGTGAAATCATCGGGTAAGCCGTCCGACCAGTGGAGGGTTACTGCCGCTTCGTCAAGCGTTATACCGTTGAGCCCGGCAAGCATGACAATGAGCCGCTTCACGGTGTTGTCATTCATGCTTACAAGCCGCGCCGCTTTTATACGCGGCGATACCATGCGGAGCTTTAACGCCGTGCCACTGTCAGCCGTACCGCCTCCGCCGCCCTCAAGGAAAGCCTGTCCCATTTCGGAGAGTATGTATAACTGATTTGTCAGATACTCGACTTCCTTGTATGCCGCGTCGAGATTGCCGTCCCATGTGATATACTTTACTTCGGGGTCATCAGTCGAATCACGCCTGAAATAGTTCCCCAAATCAAGGTAATAAGTTTTGAACCGTTCGTCGTATGACAGGGAGGAGGACGGCCCTGCCATAGACGGTTCGGAGTGCTTATCCAGCACAGTATCTATACACAACAGTCGCCACATAAGTTTCGCTACAATGCTATTAATCACAGAGTAGTCGTCAATCCCGTATATGCTGGAGCTGTGTGTAACATTGGTAAGGGGCTGTACTGCGTAATCTGCAAGCCCTGTAACGGATTTAGTGGATTTACGCAGTTCGCCGATTTTCTTTTGCACTGAATCATAGCCGTATGTACGCGCTTCAAAACCGCCTATACTGTGTATTTCAGCATAAAGCTCAGTCATTTGCCCACGCGCATCGGGCGTTATCGGATAGGCTATGACGTGCTGCGTAACTGTCTTGAGGTCGGCAGGATCTACAATCGGAAACCAGTACATAGGTGACACTGCCGTAATGCGTTTGCCAACGATCTTAAGTACCGCATTGCCGTAGCGTGATACGTCGATAAACGCCTCATACAGCCGTGTGTGCCAGCCTGCCGACGAAAGCACCGCGTCAAGTCCATCGGTATCGGCTTCGGTTTCGATCTCCGGAGGTTCGCCGCATACAAAATCAGCGGTCTTTTTCGAAAGAAGCTGCTGATAATTAAGGATCGTATCGGGGTCGGCGATCGTTTTCTTTGTTTTTCGCGCCAACCTGTCAAACAGTTCTTTCCATTCGTCCGGGCGTTCCGTCAAGAACAGTTTTTCGTTTTTTATGTAGTTTTTTATTCGCTTGCTCTCCGGTTCGGGCGGATATACCGCGCCGGAGTTAAGCCATTCAAGATTTGTAAGCATATAACTCCTAAATTCGCGCCGTGACAAACCCGGCGTTGTTTTTATGTACCATGGTCATTACAAAGTATCTCAGATCGTCCATTGCATGGTCGTGCTCTTTTATGGGCTTGTCTTCGGGGGATTCTTCGTCCCATCGATACGCGGCAAACTCGGCTATTGTATTAACGCAGTTGTCGCAGATTTTGACTTTGCCCGTCTGCATAGCCGCCGCCGTTGCTCTGATACCGTCAAGCACCGCATTGTTTGCATGACGTACACGAAAGCGATTGCGCCGCCGTACAAGTGTAATAAATGATGCCGCCGACGGGTCAATCACTACAGCCGTTATCGGTAAATCACCAGCAAGATCTTCAAGTTCATTGTAGTATTCTTCATCAGTGAGCTGCTTGTGCGTGCTCCGCCCGTCGTGGTAATACTCACTAATACGATACCATACACCGTCTGACAAGCCCCACAAACCCATTGAGCAAGGGTTTAACGTGCCGTAGTCCATTGATATTGCGTACTGTAAATACCGCCGATCAGGGTCAAACGGAACGATACATTTACCGTCAGCCGCGCCGGGATATATAAGCCCCTCGGCGTGTACCCATAAGCCGCTAATGTAACGGTCATAGAATACTGTGCCGCTGTATTCCTGCTTAAGTGCCGCCACAAACGACGGCGGGAGAAATGGGTTATCGTCAATCGTGTATGCCTGAGCATATACATCCGCGCCGCTGTCGATAAACTGCTTAAACCAGTGATTGGGACCCTCGGGGTTGCAAGTGCCGTCAAAAGTGCTGTCAGGCTTGTCAAGACGGGATTTAAGCATTGTAAATACTTCCTTATTCCACGTCGTGACTTCATCGCCGTAACAGTAAACCACCGATGCACCGCGAATGCGGTTAACCTGTCGTATACTGTCCGCGCCGAGACAATAAACTTTTTCACCGAACAGCGTGGCGGTGTTGTCATTGCGAATCGGTGATACAAGCGATGTACCCCAGCGTTCGGCAAGCGGGTCGATAATGTTACGCGTAAGTGTGCCTTTGGTTGCACCGAGCAGAAGCCGAAGCCCCGATTTACCGTGTGTCTGCCGCAGTCGGTACGGTATGGTAAACGCGATATCCATGAACGTCTTACCCGAACGTGTTGCACCTGTTTTTACGTTCCAACGGTGTGTGGCGTTGTTTATGTACTCACACTGCATCGGACTGAGCGTCATGTTTTACTCGCCTCGCCCTTGATTGCACCGAGAATCGCGTCGAGCTTTTCCGTGTCGCCATCTTCCTGTGCTTTGTCATTCCAGCCGAAATTACAGCGCAGGGAGAATTCAGCGCCTCGCTGACCGTCACGGTCGTAAAGCCTTGATTCAGTGTAATCCTCGCACCGCAGTTTCGCCTTTAATATCGTGTCCAAAAATGCCTTGTTTTTGTGTTTGTAATTTATCAGCGATTGACGCGAAGTAAAGCCGAGATGCAGAGCAAGACCGGACAATGTTACCGGTTTGTCGCCGCGCTCGATGAAATATTCGTCAATAGCCGCCTGCATCTCTGCCGCTGTCTTATATCGTGGCGTTCCTGCCATGTCCGCACCTCCTTTACAAAAGCAAAAAGAGCGGAAGTTCGCCCTTTCTCCCACTCTCTCTATGATACTATTATATCACATTGCTTTCGGCATTTTCGGCAAGTTTTAAATAATAGTTATGTTTTCTGCGCACATAGCTTTCATCGTGCTCGCCTACCTCAAACGCTATCTGCTGCCACGTCAGCCCGTCGATATAACGCAGTTCGAATATTTGCCGCGTTAAGCTGTCCTTGATGCCCGATATATAGCGTATCAGCCGGTTATACTCATGCACTGCCGCTTTGACCTTCGCCTCAATGATCGCCCGCGAATCGGCAATAGCCGCCGCGATAGCCGTCTTGTCGGAGATGGTCCCGGCGTGCGGCAGTCCGGATATGGTCGATGTGGTAGAGGTCGCCGCGGCCTCGAGCTGTGCCAGCCGTGCACATTCGCGGTCAATTTCGCGGTTGAGGTAGTACAGCTGTGATAATTCGCGTTTGGTCATTGTGTCACCCTTTCTTGCGGTTACATCCTACCGCCGTGGGCCACGGCGTTGGCGTGGATTGCGGCTATTTTTTCATTTGTCAGCATTGTGTTCCTCCTTGCAGAACGGGCATTCATCCTCGATCAGCACATACATTCCTTCCGCAAAATACATAAATCCGGCTTCTTCGGTTTTGACTTCTATGCCGCTTGCGTCGTTATACCACTTCTCAATGGTAAAACAGCCGGAATAGTTGTGTGTATCGACGTGTATCTTGCGGAAATTGTAATTACCGACACCGAGCGACATATTGCATCCGCTCAGCGTCATTGCCAGTCCCGCAGCAAGTGCGGCGATTATTGTTTTTCTTTTCATGTTGTCTCCCTCACATCAAACACGCCTGTATCTCCCGAATGATCGGCATAACACCGTCGGGTATAACGTGGCCCTTGTCATATAATACAATTCTGTCTTTTTGAATATCAAACACATTGTCGCCGTCGTCGCCCATCGTCCAAACATACACAGAATTGTGTTTGACTTTGTCGATGTCGTAGTACGGCCGGAGTTTATCGACCGCGGCGTGTAATGCGTTCCAGTGTTCGTCGTTTGTCATTTGTTCTCCCTCGCTTTCAATGCGGCTTCAGCGTCTTCACGGGTCAGGAATACGGTTTTGCCAAACACAAACGTTTTATTGAAATCCTTGTGATTCCTTAATAACACTTTAATGCTTCGTGATGTCACGCCGACCATTTGCGCTTTGCCTTCGATGATTGCAATAGGTTTACCGCTGTACTTTTCAATCGCCCACACCGTCTGTCCAGTCTTAACGGGTAACACGATTGCATCCGCCGTAGGCGCTTCGGCAATGGCCGTTAATACGCTCTTCTTGTACTCAGGATCAGTTATATCTTTGCCGCCCACATACACACGCATCGAGGATATGTCGGCTGTTAAATCATCCGCGTCAATCAGTCTCATGTGTTACCTCCTCATATCAGCGCCGCACGCGCCACAGAAACGTTGCTCATTGTCGTCGTCGTAAACACCGCGCTGACGTGTTCTGCAGACATTGCACGTTGCATTGCCGTCGCTGCAATCAATCCACTCTCCGTGTACCACTACATCAACTGTCGTCTCTTTTGCCACCAAATCCGGCAAAAACTTATGTATAAACCACCACGCCGTCTGACGTGTCTGTTCGTCGCTGTATTTAAGCGGTTTGCGCCGCGCGTGGTCGAGCAGGGAGTCTGCGTCTATTGGTCTGCCCATTCGTTATCACCTCGAGTTTCATGGTCCACCTCGCCTACCATTGCCGCAGCGATTATCGGACCGCTTGCTTTCAACATCGTAACCGTTTCGCAAAATGTGCACTTAACAAGGTATAAGCGTCCCTCTGCATAGTAGGTCTTAAGCGGTGTGCCGCACTCCTTGCACCGTATAACAGCCTTGTTCGTTAGCTTCTTGTACATTGTTGTCGAGCAAAATATTTCGTGTATTGTTTTGTCAAGCATCTATATCAACTCCAATTCTTTCTTGACTATGTTGCAGCGAGTGGGCGCATTATGTGGGCAAGAACCGCATTCATGGTTGGCGCA
>JAZTXD010000145.1:0-1460 GCA_045636265.1 Candidatus Flemingiibacterium sp. | reverse complement strand
GACCGCTTGGCCTCCGACTTCCATAAGCACCATGTTGGGGTTAGCGGGAAGCCAGTGATACTCCTCAAAAACGCCCTCGTCGGTGTAAACTACAGAAAGCGCGGAGCAGGGTGCGTCGGTGGACGCAATGGTGGGACAGATAATAACGGGGGTCTTGCATGCGTGTGCAACAGCCTTGGAGGTATCAAGGATCTTACCGCCGCCGATACCGATAACCATATCGCACTCGCCGGTCTTCATAACCTCGATAAGTCTGTTGATCTCATTCCAGGAGCACTCGCCGTTGAAGTAGTCGTAAATTACGCCAACCTCGCTTCCGCCGAAGCTTGCTTCAAGGGTTGCTCCGATTCTCTTGTAACCCGAAGCGGTGATCACTACGAGAGCCTTTTTGCCGTATGCCTTTGCGTATTCAGCGATCTTGCTCATTTCGCCTGCGCCCTGAACGTATTTGTTAGGGCAAATAAGAATTTTTGCCATTTTAGTTCTCCTTGTTTATTTTTTCAAAGATTTGATATATCAATTATATAACACGGGCTCATAAAAGTCAATAGGATCTGACCATATAAGTTATTCTGTAATAAAAATCTCGTTTTCTCCCTCGGTGAGTGCATGATCGACACCCAAAACACGCAAGATCGCCTTCGAACGTCGGGGTATATTGATAGCGAATCTCACTCCGCCGTCTTCTCTTTCATAGCTGACCGAGACCCTGCCGCGAGGCGTTTCCATGCTTCCCGACATTCTGTTGAATCTTGAAATCGCCTGCGGACTTATGATCATCTCTTCATAACCTGCCGACTCCTTCGTCTGCTTTATTCCAAGAAGATATTCAAAGAAGTACGCCACGGGTGCACCGAACATCGGATGGCAATGAGAGCGGCTGCGATTGCTGTCCCAATATTCGTGGAAGGTGGTTGCGCCGTTCTGCCGCCAATGCTCGAAGCCTTGAGAGCCGTTGTTCGTAAGAATATCCACCGCAAGCTCTGCGTCACCGTGCTCGAACAGCGTGCGGATAAGTACGTCGGTTGCAAAGATTCCCGTGTCAAAATACCCGAGCTTTTTATAGTAGGCTACCATATTTGCATACGTAGCCGAATTTCCGATGCCGAGATCCACAGCAAAGGAATTTGCGCCCTGGACGTTCATAACGAAATTACCGTCAAAGGTATTGAAATACGCGGCTTGAATAGCTTTTTTGCGGGTTTCGATCTTCTCATCATACTCCGCGGCATCGTTGTCCTTGCCGATGATAAGAGCGATCTCGCGCATCGTTTCAAGCGATTTCACCATAAAGTAGGTGTTAACGAACGGCGCGGGAATAATGACCTGCTGATTATGCGAGGTAATATCCCTATCGGGATAGAGTATGTTTGGTCCGCACCAATCACCAAGACACCATTCGCCCGCTTTGTCGCTTGTTACAAGTCCGAAATCCGAATGAGCTTCAAGGTAGTCAATAT
>JAZTXD010000144.1:0-11931 GCA_045636265.1 Candidatus Flemingiibacterium sp. | reverse complement strand
CAGTCGGAAAGAATTGCGCATAGCGCAATTCTGCCTGTCCCTACAAGGGATGCCAAGATATACATATAGTATGGGGCTTGCCCACACCGGTTGTTTGTAATAAAAATAAGGGCGGACATAAAATCCGCCCCTACGTGGGTTTTAGTGTTTACTTCTTCGGAATGAGGACGCCATAGTCGCCGTCGTTGCGGCGGTACACCACGTTGACCTCGCCGCTTGCTACATCGGAATAGAGGAAAAAGCTGTGTCCGAGAAGATTCATCTGCAGGATCGCTTCTTCGGGTGTCATGGGGCGTACATCAAAGGTTTTGGTTCGGATGATCGGCTCGTCGTCAATTGGCTCGTCGGGAAAGTCCTTCGATATGCCATCCCTCAGGCGTTTTTCAAGTTTGGTCTTGTTTTTGCGTATCTGGCGCTCGATTGCTTCCATTGCTAAATCAAGTGCGCTTCTGAAGGTGTCAGCGGACTCCTCTCCGCGGTATATAATGCCGCCTGCTGTGATGGTGACTTCCACACGCTCACGGTTTTTCATAGCGGAGAGCTTGACCGTGGCGCTTGGTTCATCGCGGAAGAACTTGTCGAATTTGGCAAGCTTGGTTTCTGCGATAGGCTTGAAATCTTCCGGAACGGTTAAATGTCTGCCAACGTAGGTAATAATCATATTCTCTCCACCTTTTTATTTATTTGCGGGGGCGTGTATGCCATATTTCCTCCGCATCTATAGTATACCACATTTTGTTGTAATTATCAATACTAAACACGAAAATATTTTGAAATTATTTGTGAATTGTGCACATAAAAATGTTACATTTGATTTTGCAAGAAATCTTGCGTTTTTTATTGACAGAAGGGGGTAAAATATGGTATAATATATATTGTACGATTGTATAAACTCAGTCAATAAAAATATTATATAAATTCTTGGAGGACAATGTAATGTCACAGAAGCTTCGTGCCGGCATCGTCGGCGCAACCGGCATGGTCGGTCAGAGATTTATCACTCTTTTACAGGATCATCCCTATTTCGAAATAACCGCGCTCGCGGCAAGTCCGCGTTCCGCAGGTAAAACATACGAGGAGGCTCTCGGAGGTCGCTGGAAGCTCCAGACTCCTATGCCCGAATCCGTTAAGAATATGGTCGTTATCGACGCATCCAAGCTTGATGTTATGGGCGAGCTTTGCGACTTCGTATTCTGTGCGGTTGATATGAAGAAGGACGAGATCAAGGCGCTCGAGGAAGCTTATGCAAAGGCAGAGATCCCCGTTGTGTCAAACAACTCCGCAAACCGTTGGACTCCCGACGTTCCTATGGTAATTCCGGAAATCAACGATGCTCACCTTGAGGTTATCGAGTCCCAGAAGAAGCGCCTTGGTACAAAGCGCGGATTTATCGCCGTAAAGCCTAACTGCTCCATTCAGTCTTACGTTCCGGCGCTCACACCTCTTCTCAAGTATGAGCCTACCGAGATCGTTGCAACTACATATCAGGCTATTTCCGGTGCGGGCAAGACCTTCAACGAGTGGCCCGAAATGATCGACAACGTAATCCCCTACATCGGCGGCGAGGAAGAAAAGTCCGAGCAGGAGCCTCTTCGCGTTTGGGGTAAGGTTGAAAACGGAGAAATCGTTAAGGCAAACGCTCCGCTTATCACAACCCAGTGCATCCGCGTACCCGTTACCGACGGTCACACCGCGGCTGTATTCGTAAAATTCAAGAATAAGCCCACCAAGGAGCAGATCCTCGAAGCATGGGCAAACTATTCCGGTAAGCCGCAGGAACTTGGACTTCCTCACGCTCCCAAGCAGTTTATCCACTATTTTGAAGAGGATAACCGTCCCCAAGCAAACCTTGACAGAAATCTCGAGGGCGGCATGGCTATCTCTATCGGAAGACTTCGCGAGGACACTCTCTTTGACTACAAGTTCGTAGGTCTTTCGCACAACACCCTCCGCGGTGCGGCAGGCGGCGCGGTTGAGATTGCCGAGCTTCTCTACAGACTCGGATACATTACCGCAAAATAATAGCAAAATATCGCGTCGGATCACAAGCGCATGAGTTCGCATCCGACGCGAATTTTACAGGCTCTATAAAACAGATATTCACACAACACGGAGGAACATTATGAAACAGGATATACTTATTGTTGGCGGCGGCGGACGTGAACACACCATTGCCGAAACACTCAAAAAATCCGCGAACTGCGGAAAAATATACATGGCTCCCGGAAACGGCGGTACTGCGGCGATTGCCGAAAATCTTCCGATCAAGGCAACCGACGTTGAGGGCGTAGTTGCGGCGGCTAAAGAGAAGAAGGTTGATCTCGTATTTGTAGCTCCCGACGATCCGCTTATGCTCGGTATGGTTGATGCACTTGAAAGAGAGGGCATCCGTGCGTTCGGTCCGAGAGCAAATGCGGCGATAATCGAGGGCAGTAAGGTATTCTCAAAGCAGCTCATGAAGAAGTACGGTATCCCCACCGCGGCTTATGAGGTGTTTGAGTCTTCTGCCGATGCTATTGCTTACATCAGAGCGCAGAATACATTCCCCACAGTAATCAAGGCGGAGGGACTTGCGCTCGGTAAGGGCGTAATCATCGCCGAAGATCTTGCGGCGGCTGAAGCAGGCGTGCATGAAATAATGGACGACAAGGCTTTCGGTGATGCCGGAAACCGTGTTGTTATCGAAGAATTTCTCACCGGTCCCGAGGTTTCCGTTCTCGCGTTCTGCGACGGAAAGACGGTTGTTCCCATGGTGTCTGCGCAGGACCACAAGCGTGCTCTTGACGGCGATAAGGGACTCAACACCGGCGGTATGGGAACATTCTCTCCGAGCCGTATCTACTCGCCCGAAATTGCCGACGTTTGCATGAAGACGATCTTCCGTCCCACTGTTGATGCTATGGCCAGTGAGGGAAGAGCGTTCAAGGGTGTTATCTACTTCGGACTTATGATAACCAAGGACGGTCCCAAGGTTATCGAGTATAACGCACGCTTCGGCGACCCCGAAACACAGGTTGTGCTCCCCAGACTTAAGACAGATCTCTTTGATATCATTAACGCCGTTATCGATGAGCGTCTTGACGCTATCAACATCGAGTGGGAAGACAATGCATGCGTGTGCGTTGTTGCGGCTTCGGGCGGATATCCCGTTAAATATAACAAGGGCTATGAGATAAACGGACTCGACAAGCTTGCAGGCAAGGACGATATTATGGTGTTCCACGCGGGAACCGATATTAAGGACGGCAAGCTCGTTACATCCGGCGGACGTGTACTCGGTGTTACCGCAAAGGGTGCGAACCTTGACGAGGCGATAAAGAAGGCATACGAGGCTATTAAGTCTGTTGAGTTTGCCGACATGCATTATCGCCGCGATATTGGTGTAAAATGAGTACAGAAGTTCAAAAAACAGACCTTCTGACACTTATCGCGCAGAGAATGCCGGAATTTTCAAAAGGTCAAAAGCAGATCGCGGCATATATCCTTGAGCATTATGACAAGGCGGCGTATATGACAGCCGCCAAGCTCGGAGCACTTGTTGAGGTGTCTGAATCAACGGTGGTACGCTTTGCCAGTGAGCTTGGTTTTGACGGATATCCGGAGCTTCAGCATTCCTTGCAGGAGCTTATACGAACCAAGCTTACCACGCTTCAGCGTATTGAGATAACCAATGACCGTATTGGGGACACGGACTTACTTGAAAATGTGCTAATGTCCGATGTGGACAAGATCAAGCGCACACTTGAGGAGATCGACCGCGACAGCTTTGACAGAGCGGTCGATGCCATGATAAACGCGAAGATGATATACATTATAGGTATGCGCTCGTCGTCGTCAATAGCGGATTTTCTGTTCTTCTACTTAAACCTCATATTTCCGCATGTGCGCCTTGTGCGTACAACCAGCGGCTCGGAGATTTTTGAGCAGATACTTCGCATTTCAAAGGATGACGTTATAATCGGTATCAGCTTTCCGAGATATTCAAAGCGAATTATCAACGCGCTTGAATATGCGAAGTCACAGTCGGCGCACGTTATCGCGCTTACTGACAGTGCTGTTTCGCCGATTGCCGCTCCTGCGGACGATCTTCTGCTTGCAAAGAGCGCTATGGCATCTTTCGTCGATTCGCTCGTTGCGCCGCTGTCTATAATCAATGCGCTTATCGTTGCCATAGGCAAAAAGAAGCAGCAAGAGGTTACAGAAACCTTTGAAAAGCTTGAAAATATCTGGGATGAGTATGACGTTTACGATAAGTCACATTCATCCTCGAAGGAATAATACGGAGTTTTAATGAAAAGTATTATTGTTGTCGGCGGCGGTGCTGCCGGCATGACGGCGGCGATTTTCGCAAGAGAGTCGGGCGCTGATGTTACCATTATAGAGCGCAACGACCGACTTGGCAAAAAGCTCCTTATCACGGGAAAAGGTCGCTGTAACGTTACCAACAACAGCGATATAAACACCCATATTGAGAACACTCCCACGAATCCGCGCTTTATGTACACGGCCCACAGCAATTTTACCGCGCAGGATGTAATGGCGTTTTTTGAGGAGCTTGGTGTTCCGCTAAAAACAGAGCGCGGCGAGCGTGTTTTTCCCGTGTCCGACAGAGCCGGGGATATATGCGGTGCGCTTAAAACAAAACTGAACCGCCTTGGAGTGAAAATTATCACTGCACGTGTGACCGATATAAAAGCCGATGACGGATTTACCGTTATTGCAGACTCAAAGGAGTACCGCGCAGATGCTGTTATTGTCGCAACGGGCGGGGCATCATATCCGCTCACCGGTTCAAGCGGTGACGGATACAAGTTTGCCGAGCGTTTGGGACATAATATTATCACGCCCAAACCCTCGCTTGTTCCGATAGAATGTCGGGAAAAGTGGGTGAAGGAAGCAATGGGGCTCTCGCTCAAGAATGTGACGCTCACAGTCCTTGACGGTGAGAGGGAAGTGTATTTTGAGCAAGGCGAAATGCTTATCACACATTTCGGCGTGTCGGGACCGCTTGTGCTCTCGGCGTCAAGCCACATGAAAGGTCTTGGCGGCAAACAGTATTCGCTCTCAATAGATTTAAAGCCGGCGCTCGATTTCGAAACGCTTGATAAGCGCTTGCAAAATGACTTCTCAAAAAATATCAACCGAGATTTTATTAATTCGCTCGGTGAGCTTCTGCCCACAAAGCTGATACCCGTTATCGTTCGGCTGTCGGGAATCGATCCCCGAAAAAAATGCAACTGCATAACAAGGGAAGAGCGTCACGGGCTTGTTAAGCTTCTCAAAGCGCTTCCGCTTATGGCGACGAAGTTCCGTCCTATTGACGAGGCGATAATCACCTCGGGAGGCGTTGATGTTAAGCAGATTTCCCCGAAGACCATGGAGTCAAAGCTCGTGCCGGGACTTTATTTTGCCGGCGAGATTATTGATGTTGATGCGTACACGGGCGGATTTAACTTGCAGATCGCGTTCGCGACTGCACGCCTTGCGGGCGAGTCGGCGGCGTGTGAATGGTAGTATATAAGGAGTTTGGACTATGAATAAAATAGTAATCGCGCTCGACGGACCGAGCGGAGCCGGAAAAAGCTCGCTTGCAAAGGCTATTGCAAACAAGCTCGGTATCGTTTATCTCGACACCGGTGCACTTTACCGCACCGTGGGACTTTTTGTAAAGCAGAATAATGCCGATCCGCATGATGAGACGGCGGTTGAGCCGCTTCTCTCAAAGCTTGATGTAGACGTGAAGATCGAGGACGGCGCACAGCAGGTTTATCTTAACGGCGTATGTGTCGGCGATGCCATCCGCACACCCGAAATGTCGATGTACGCTTCCGCTGTGTCGGCACTTCCGTCGGTACGCGCGTTTTTACTTGACACACAGCGTGCGTTCGCGCGCCGCTCGTCCGTTATAATGGACGGACGTGACATCGGAAGCGTGGTCCTTCCCGACGCCGATGTCAAGATCTATCTCACGGCGAGCGATGAAGTCAGAGCCACAAGAAGACTTAACGAGCTTCTTGCTAAAGGACAGAATGTTACCTTTGATGAGGTCCTTTCCGATATGAAGAAGCGCGATCTTGCGGATTCGACACGCGCCGTGGCTCCCGCGATAAAGCCGGATGATGCGGTTCTTCTTGACAACAGCGAGCTTGACATGGACGGCACTATCAACAGAGCACTCGAAATAATCGCGGCGGCAAAGCAGTAAAAGAGGCAGAAAAATGGATCTTTACAAGACACTAAAAACTAAATTTCCGCGCTTTATAAGCTGGCTTTTTAATATACACGTTCACGGTGCCGAAAACGAGCCGCTCGAGGGCGGATATATCGCGGTTTCCAATCACATCAGCTATATCGACGTGTTTGTAATGGCGGTGGCACTCAGCAGAAGAATACGCTTTATGGCGAAAAAAGAACTGTTTTCCGTTCCGGTAATCGGAAAGCTTGTTGACAACATGGGCGCGTTCCCCGTTGACAGAAAGGGAAGTGCCGTGGCTCCGATTAAAAAATCTATCGCTCTTCTTGAGTCCGGCGAGGTTGTGGGAATGTTTCCGCAGGGACACAGATTCCCGAAGCGTAAATTTGACACCACAAAGAATGAAATGAAGGGCGGCGCCTCTATGGCGTGCTATCGCGCGAAGGTTCCGGTTCTTCCTATGTTCATAGCAGCAAAGAACGACAAGATCGCACTTTTCAGAAGAACCGATATTTATATCGGCAAGCCGATTGCTTATGACGATTTTGCTTTTGAAAAGGGCGGCAGCGAGGAATATGCGCGCGCGGCGGATGTTATGTTTGATCGCATAGCAGAGCTTGCTCCGGAACAGAGGAGATCGAAATGAGTGTAACTGTTGCATCCCTTGCGGGATTCTGCTTTGGAGTTTCCCGTGCCGTTGATACCGTAGAGGCGGCAATAAGCGAGGGCGGAACTATATGTACACTCGGAAAGCTGATACATAATCCGGGATTCGTACGTGACCTCGAAGCAAGAGGAGTTAGTGTTATTGATTCCGCCGATATTGAAGCCGTCGCACACGGAGCGTCAAAGGATAACCCCACGGTTGTGTGTACACGCGCTCACGGAATTACGGCACAGCTTGAAGAACGTCTTCTGGGACTCGCCGCGGAAAATCCTTACTTTACTGTCCGCGACTGTACGTGCCCTTATGTTAAGAAGATACACAAGATCGCACGTGATGAAACCGGGGAGGATACAGTCCTATGCGTGCTCGGTGACGAAGCGCACCCGGAAGTGCAGGGAATTGTCAGCTATGCAAGATGCGAATATATAGTCGCGCCGACGGCAGATGAACTGCAAAAAAAGATTGAAAACGCGGATATCGGCACAAAACGCCCGATTCTTGTCGCCCAGACAACGCAAAATCTTATAGAATGGAAAAAAACTATTAATTTTTTTGAAAAACTATATACAAACGCAAAAATTTATGATACAATATGTAGTGTAACAGAAAATAGGCAGGATGAAGTCTTGAAGCTATCCCGAAAAATGGATATGATGATTATTATTGGCGGCAAAGAGAGTTCCAACACGAACAAGCTCTATGACATCAGTAAGAAAAATTTACCCCTTTCCTTTTTGATTGAAGATGCTTCCTCCATTCCGCTCGAGTATGTTCAACCCCATATGAAGGTGGGAATTGCCGCAGGAGCTTCAACTCCCGGCAGAATTATTCAGGAGGTTCAAAATATTATGAGCGAGAACATTGAAAAAACATTTGAAGAGATGCTTGACGAAAGCATCAAAACCATCAAGAACGGCGACAAGGTAAAGCTTTACGTTACCTCTGTTTCCGAAAACGAAGTACGCGGCGATATCGAAGGCGTTAAGTTCACCGGCATCATTACATATGATGAGGTAACCGACGACACTTCCGTAAAGCTTGCTGACCTCTTTAAGAACGGCGACATTATTGACGCCAAGGTTCTTAAGGTAAACGATGCTGAGGGCATCGCAAACCTTTCCAAGAAGAAGATCGACGTTGATAAGAACTGGCAGATCGTTGTTGACGCTGCTGCTGAAGGCACCATCCTCGATGCTAAGATTATCGACGTTGTTAAGGGCGGTGTAATCGGCTCTTGCGATTCTATCCGCGTATTTATCCCCGCTTCCCAGTCCGGCCTTGCAAAGGACGCTGATCTCACAGCTCTCAAGGGTCAGACCAAGAAGGTTAAGATCATCGATATCAACGAGCAGAGAAAGCGCGTTGTTGCTTCTATCCGCGTTGTTGAGAGAGAAGAGAACAAGGCTAAGCGCGATGCTTTCTGGGCACAGGTTGAGGAAGGTCAGCAGTACAGAGGTGAGGTTAAGAGCCTCATGAGCTACGGTGCATTCGTAGACCTCGGCGGTGTTGACGGTATGGTACACTCCACCGAGCTTTCCTGGAGAAGAATCAAGCATCCCTCTGAGGTTGTGAGTGTTGGCGACGTTATCGACGTAACTGTTAAGTCCGTTGATAAGGAAGCAAAGAGAATTTCTCTGTCCTACAAGACTCCCGACATGGATCCTTGGAAGATCTTCACCGACAAGTATGCTGAAGGCGATGTTGCAACTGTTAAGGTTGTATCCCTCATGGACTTCGGTGCATTTGCAGAGGTTGTTCCCGGTGCGGACGGTCTTATCCATGTTTCCCAGATCAGCCTTGAGAAGATCGCAAAGCCTGCTGACGTTCTTAAGGTAGGCGACGAGGTTGAGGCTAAGATCACCAAGATCGACCTTGATGCTCACAAGATCAGCCTTTCCATCAAGGCTCTCCTTGAGCCTGAGGTAGTTGAAGAAGCTACTGAAGAGGCTGCAGCAGACGCTGAATAATTAAACTAAAAAGAGCTTAATCTTGGTCTCACTAAACAACCCGGATTAAGCTCTTATTATATTTTCACCTATAGGAGTGCTACTATGTCTTTTGCAGTCGGCTTTGTAAAGCTTACAAACAAAATATTTCCCGCGGTTGTTCACCCGTTCAATCTCGCAAATGACAATAAGATGACTTATGCCGAGTGGCAGTTTGAGAAGGGCGCGGCCACTATTGAGTGCTACAAGGGATTTTTTGAGCCGCCACAGATGTTCGAGGGCAAGGAAATCCTCGACATGGGATGCGGTGCGGCAGGAAAGAGCCTTTACTATGCTTCTCTTGGCGCGAAGCGTGTTGTGGGCGTTGACATTGTCCCTCACTACGAGGCCGAGGCAAACGGACTTGCCGAGAAGCTTGGATATGCGGACAAGTTTGAGTTTGTCCTTGCTTCTGCAGACGCGCTTCCGTTCTCTGATGAGAGCTTTGACACGGTTATCATGAACGATTTCATGGAGCACATATCAAATCCGGAAGCGGCACTCTCTGAAGCGAGAAGACTTCTCAAAAAAGACGGACGCATTTTTATAAATTTCCCTCCGTATTATCATCCCACGGGCGCACATCTGTCGGATACTATACACATGCCGTGGATTCACATGCTTCTTTCTGAAAAGCAGCTTGTGAAGGCATACAAGGAGCTTGTGAAGGGGCTTCCTGACGAAAAAGAACGCCTTGAGCTTCGCCTGACAGTTGACCCTGACGGAACAGAACGCCTCGGATATATCAACAAAATGACGCTTAAGCGATTTAAGCGTATGCTGAAAAAACTCGGTATCACACCGGTACATTACCGTGAGATACCGCTTCGAGGTTACTTTAAGCTGTTTGCGAAATTGCCGCTTCTCAAGGAAATGTTCGTGAAAATGGCAGTCTGCGTTATTGAAAAATGAAATGAATAAAGGCAAAAGCACCGACACACAAAGCGAATGTGTCGGTGCTTTTGCTATGTATCCAATTTAAGAAAGAGACAAATTATATATGCTTCTGCATGTCGGCAAGACATTCTTTGCAAACGAGCTTACCCTTGAAGAGGATAACGTCGTCAGCGTTGCCGCAGAAAAGGCAAGCGGGAACGTATTTCTTCAAAATGATCTTATCATCGTCGACGAATATTTCGATGGAGTCCTTATTCTTAATGTCCATCTTGTTGCGAAGCTCGATGGGAAGAACGATTCTGCCAAGCTCGTCGATACGGCGAACAATACCGGTTGATTTCATAACAGCGGTCTCCTTTTATTATTATATATTGTATGTATAGGATTAATAAACCAAGATTTCCTCTGTATTACCATTCTACCATAAAATAGCAAAAATGTCAATGTAAAAATCGACAAAAAGTTACACAATTTTTATGGCGCAAAGTTGTATATTTTGTAATAAAAATACATATTTACTAATTTATTATATAAATACATTTTAATGGAAAAATTAAACTTCAGCTAATAACTTAGGAATACATATTGTTTTTTGCAGAGTTTCATGATATAATGGTGATGTAGTACAAGTACGACGAAAATAAAAAAGGAGATTTACTATGAAATCTGTTCGCTGCATTATTATCACCATACTGCTCCTCACACTGCTTACCGCATGCGGCGGTGCTCCAAGCGATACTGCCAACAGCGATACAGAAAATGGAGATACTTCTGTCAGCGATGTAAGCGATGACTATTCTCACTGGTACACCTTTGAGTATGACGGGGTAAAATATGACTTATCGCAAATATCCCCCGGCATCAACGGCGTGTGGGAATGGGGACACATCGGCAAATATGTCATTGCAGAAGGACATGTCAGTCCCTACAATAGCATTTACGCTGTCATCAACACCGAAACCGCACAGATAGAGCATCATTTTGCCGGCGTACTTCCGACATATCACAGCGATGATATCAACACTATTGTATACGCCTTCTGGAATTCAATTTGCGCCTATGACGGCACTGTGCTCGCGGTGCTTGAGCTGAATGAATTTGAGGAGATTTATGCTCTTTCATACTCCGAGGATAAAGCGCAGATCGAAGTTACAGTCAAAAATGAGGATACTGAGTGGATTGTGACGATTGACAGATTCTCCGGCGAGGAATGATGGGTGAGCAGTTTGAATTTACATAACGAAAAATCCCGACAGACATAAAATCTGTCGGGATTCTTTTATTTATTCTAATATTTTACTCCTCCCATGCCAGATATTCACCCATTATACCCTTGGCAAACGAGAGCATATCGGCTGGCGTGGCAGGGGAACGGTAGAGCTTGCCTGTTCCGTGATTTTTGGCAACATCCTCAGGGTAATCCTTGAGAAAATACAGATGCGAGTTGTAGTAGCTCGGCCCGTAGAAAAATGCTGTCGGGACGAATTCCGGGGCTTCAACATGTGCGGAGCCGTCGCTGTAGCCGACGATCTCAAAGGTGAAGAATCCGCCAACCATGTTCTGCCAATACTGCATTGCGGAAACGAGATTGCCGAGCGAATATATGCACAGCGTTTCTCCGTTTGCCGATTCTATCCATTCGATAGGCTGAAGCACGTGCGGATGGTGACCGAGTATTACATCCACACCGTTGTCGGCGAGCAGCTGTGCCACACGGCGCTGTTCATCGGTTGGTGTGGTTATATTCTCTTCGCCCCAATGAATTGACACGATTGTTAAGTCGCCAACATCTTCCGCAAGAGCGCACTGCCTTACTATATCCTCATCGTTTATATACGGTACAACAAGCTCCGAGCCCTGCGGAAGTGTCATCCCGTTGGTGCCGTATGTATATGACAGGAACGCTATCTTAACGCCGTCGCGCTCAATAGTGCGTATATTGTCAAAATCCTCGCGGTTTTTGTAACCGCCGATCATTAAAATGTCGCTCATTTCCTCGGACTCCCAGAAATTTATAGTTGCAAGAAGTCCGGATGCACCCTTGTCGCACATATGATTGTTGGATATGCCAACAATATCAAATCCGATATCGAGAAGGTCACGTCCGAGGTCCTGGGGAGAATTGAAGTTCGGATACCCCGACAGCGCAAATCCTTCTCCGCACATGAGCGTTTCCTGGTTTATAAACG
>JAZTXD010000143.1:0-4744 GCA_045636265.1 Candidatus Flemingiibacterium sp. | reverse complement strand
GCACATGGGCGACTCACTTATGACGCTTTGCTATGAGCTTACAAAATAAGCGGAGGGGACTATGAGTGCGAAAAAACTGAAAATCGAATACGGTGACAGTGTTTTCGCGCTTCCGCGCGAGGGCGTGCTGTCATCTCTGTGTGGGGCGAGTGCGTTTGAGTTAAAGGTTCTGATTTTACTCGCATCCGATGATGCGCTTCGTGTCGACTTCGAGGCGGCACGTGAGCAGATATGCAAAACACTCGACTGTACGGCGTCTGCGTTTGAAAAGGCGGTTTCGTTTTGGTCGGAGAGGGGCGTTATAACGCAAGCCGATTGCGTTGAAAGTGCGGCGGCAGAACGTGAGAAGCCGAAGAAGACGCTTGTTGGCGTCACGGTGCCAAACTACACTGAATCGCAGGCGGCGGATGTTATCGACAGACATGAGGATCTTCGCCAGGTGATCGATGCCTGCCAGCAGATAACCGAGAAGATATTCACCCCGGCGGATGTTCAGACGATTGTGGGCATATACGACTACCTCGGACTTTGCGACACCGGATACATAGAAACGCTGTGCAACTACTGCAAGTCGCTTGGCAAGACCTCGGCGAGATATATCGAGAGGGTTGCTGTCAGCATGGCGGACGAGGGCGTTGATACGACAGATGCGCTTAACGAATATATAGCGCGCCGTGAACGCCTTGAGAGCAATACGGCGAAGATCCGCTCGCTTATCGGTGCGGACGGAAGGGCGCTCACCTCAAAGGAGAAGAAGCTCTTCGAGTGCTGGCTCACGGAGTGGAAATTCGACATTGACGTTATAACAAGAGCATATGAGGTCACGGTTGACAAGCTTGGTGCGGTCAAGCTGACATACATGAACAAGGTGCTCGAAAACTGGCACCGCGACGGTCTTGACACGCTCGAAGCGGTGGAAGCATCGCTTCAAAAATATAGCCAGAGCAAGGCGGATGCCGCGAAAAACGGCTCCGGATTTGAAACGGACGAATATTTCGAGGCGGCGCTTGCAAGAAGCCAGAAATATCTTGAAAACAGCAAAAAAGAAAGTTAGGAGGGAACTGTATGGCATACAATAAGGAAAACTACGCGCGCATACGTCAGGAATATTCCGACAAGAATCTGCGTGCGAAAAAAGCTGCCGAGGCGCGTGCAAATGAGCTTCACATGCAGTATCCCGAGCTTCTTAAAATCGACAGCGTTCTGTCTGAAACGGGACTTAATATACTGCGCGAGGCGACACGCGGTAAGGATGGACTTGACGAGCGTATTGCGGCGCTCAAAGAAAGCAACAAGGCGTTGCAGGCGGCGAGGGCGGATTATCTTAAATCCATAGGATATCCTGTTGATTACACATCTGTGAAGTACGAATGTGAAAAATGCAGTGACACGGGATTTTTCGAGGGGAAGATGTGCGAGTGCATGAAGCGCGAGCTGATTCTCGCCGGATATGAAAGCTCCGGCATCGGAAATCTTATCCGCACGCAGAGCTTTGACACTTTCAGCCTTGACTACTATAACCGCACTTCCGATGAGCGTCGCAACATGGAGATGATCTTTAACACCTGCAAGGCGTATGCCGAGCGTTTCTCGGGTGAAAACGGGGGAAACCTTTTCTTCTGCGGAACGACGGGCCTTGGTAAGACACACCTGTCAACGTCTGTTGCGAAAACCCTGATAGAGCGCGGATTTGATGTGGTTTACGATACCGCGCAGAATATTCTTTCGGATTTTGAGTATGAGCGTTTCGGCAGAGGCTACGGTGACACGTCCGAATCGAGATGCGACAAGTATTTTGAGTGCGATCTGCTTATCATTGACGATCTTGGAACGGAGATGACAAATCAGTTCACGGTATCGTGTATTTACAATATTATAAATACGCGAATCAATCATTCAAAGTCGATGCTGATCAGCACGAATCTCACGCAGAGCGAGATTCGCGAGCGTTACAGCGACCGCATAACGAGCAGACTTTTCGGTGACTTCATGGTGATGAAGTTCACCGGCAAGGACATACGGTTACAAAAATTATCGTAATAAAAAAAGTGCAGTGTGTAAGCGCGAAAGCGCTCACTGCACTTTTTTGCAGGTGCAAATAGAGTGTCGGCGCTCCAAGGAGCGCCGAGGGATGCGTAAGTTCGAGGAGGATGGGGAACCAACTGCGTAGGTTCCCCACCCTCCTCGCGCTCCACCCGTCCTCCTTGCTTTGCGCCGGAGGCGCTCCCCGGCGCGGGGAAAAGATTCGCGCTGGATACTGCGAACACACCGCCCTCATTGAAGGCACCGCATACCCTCACCCGGTTGCTTCGCAACCACCCTCCCCCGAGGGAGGTCAAAGTGGGGCGGTATCTTTCGGCACCGCTGCACGGCGCGAATAGAGCCGGAAGGCGTAGGCCTGATCGGCGACCTTGAGCGCGAGTCGGGCATAAGCCAAAGGAAAGCGGGGATTCAAAAGGGGTGGAAAACCATCGCGGCGAGCGTTGGTTGTCCATCCCTTTTGCTATTACGCACATGGCGATGCGCTGCATGTAATCGGCGCTCAGGAGAGCGCCGACGAACACACTGCACTTAATAAAGATACCGCCCTGTTTGGGCGGTATTATCAATCATCAAGCATGATCATTGCTTCCACATTGGTGGCACCGTCACTGCGAACGGTGCGGAAATAGCATATTCCGTCCACCTCACGCATGTATACCTTGAGTACCTCACCGAGCCTTGCCTCGTTTGCAAAGCTTATGCTGATGCTCAGTATGCTTCGCTTCTCCATGTCTGGAATGAAGTCGCAGAGCATGTCGGGATAGTTCGTGTTGTTCATGTGCCGGTTTACATCGAGATCGCTGTATACTATCGTGCGCTCGCCGACAAGCGAGAGCTGTATATCACGGGGGATGTGGACGCGTTTTGGTGCATCAAGCTCCAACGGCTCGTCGGTATCAAAACCGAGCACCACGTCCTCAACGCGATGTATCTTGCGCTCTGAAATTCCGATAAGTCCCCACACAGATGCCGCCTCGGCGATGATCTCGTCCCCCCGTTTTAACTGATAGCATCGGTTAAACGATACGCCGTGACTTTCGCATGCCCATGAGGATGCGGTTATTTCATCGTATGCATGGAGTGTGCCGTAGATGCTCATGTTGATTCGGCTTAAGATAAATGCGCGGTCCTGTGCTCGTAGTTCTTCCCCTGTAGGACCGAGCGCGCGAAGCTGAAGATTGGCGGTTTCCTGGAGATATCTTAGAATCAGCGACGGGCGAACTCTGCCGAGTATATCACAGTCGTGGGAATTGATACGGTATTTTTCAGTCCATTTCATGCCGTGAATTTGCTCCTTTTTAAAATATCGGTGCCAAGCGTAAACCTGGCACCGATGATAGACTTAAAATGTTATTAGAGGGTGTTTGCGGAACCGAGAACGTTGTTGATCTTGTGAGCAACCATCTTCTTAACCTCTGCACGTGCAACGGTGAGGTAAGCTCTCGGGTCGAACGCAGCGGGATCCTCGGTGAGAACGCGTCTGATACCTGCGGTCATTGCAAGACGGATATCGGAGTCGATATTGATCTTACATACAGCGAGGGTTGCAGCCTTGCGGAGCTGTTCTTCCGGAATACCTACAGCGTCCGGAAGCTTGCCGCCGATAGAGTTGATCTCCTGAACGTATTCCTGCGGAACAGAGGATGCGCCGTGGAGAACGATCGGGAAGCCGGGGATGCGCTTAACGATCTCTTCGAGAATGTCAAAGCGGAGCGGCGGGGGAACGAGAACGCCCTTCTCGTTTCTGGTGCACTGCTCGGGCTTGAACTTGTATGCGCCGTGGCTGGTACCGATAGCGATAGCGAGAGAGTCAACGCCGGTCTTGGAAACGAATTCCTCAACCTCTTCGGGACGGGTGTAGGAAGAATCTTCAGCGGAAACGTTTACGTCATCCTCAACGCCTGCGAGTCTGCCAAGCTCACCCTCAACAACTACTCCGCGCTCGTGAGCATAGTCACAAACCTTCTTGGTGAGTGCGATGTTGTCTTCGAAGGAGTGGTGGGAACCGTCGATCATAACGGAGGTGAAGCCGCCGTCGATGCACGCCTTGCAGATTTCGAAATCTGCGCCGTGGTCGAGGTGGAGAGCGAGGTCAACGCCGGAATCCTTGATAGCAGCGTTAGCGAGAGCCATGAGGTACTCCTGCTTTGCATACTTTCTCGCGCCTGCGGAAACCTGAAGGATTACAGGGGACTTTGCTTCGCCTGCAGCCTCGGTGATCGCCTGAACGATCTCCATGTTGTTGATGTTGAAAGCTCCGATAGCGTAGCCGCCGTCGTAAGCTTTCTTGAACATTTCTTTTGTTGTTACAAGTGCCATAGTTTTATACGCTCCTATATTTAATAATAATCATACATTACTATTATACTCCATCTTGCGCCGTAAATCAAGAGCTTTGGCAAAATTGTTTGTTAAATTTTATTACAGTATTTGGACAAAGGTTTGTGTTTGTTGCACACAAAGTGGGCTTTGGCGCTCTTTTGAGCGCCCGATAGTACAGCGCATCGCCGTATGGCTAATATCAAAAGGGGGCAGACAACCAGCTGGCGCAGGTTTTCTCCCCCCTCTTGGACTCCCCCGTTTTCCTTGCTCGGTCGGCGCGCTCAAAGGAAGATTCGCGCGCCTACGTGCGAACACTCTACATCGCCGTAGGTAATGCGGTGCTCCCGCATGCGCTCAAGGTCGGCATTTGCTTCGCTCT
>JAZTXD010000142.1:0-1168 GCA_045636265.1 Candidatus Flemingiibacterium sp. | reverse complement strand
AATTCGCTTTTCGCGGGGCAGGTCAATACCAGAAATACGTGCCATATTCTTTTTTGCCTCCTATTAGCCTTGTCTCTGCTTGTGCTTGGGGTTTTCGCAAATTACCATAACGCGACCCTTGCGCTTGATGATCTTGCACTTCTCGCACATGGGTTTAACGGACGGTCTTACTTTCATACTGTTTAACCTCCATAGAGATGTGTGTCTCTTGTCTTTACTTACTTCTCCAGGTGATCCGGCCGTGGGTCAGATCATAGGGAGACATTTGAACAGTTACCTTGTCACCGGGCAAGATTTTGATAAAATTCATACGGAGCTTGCCGGAAATGTGAGCCAGAATGATATGTCCGTTGCCGATATCGACATTGAACATTGCATTCGGCAGAGCATCGGTTACGATGCCCTCAATCTCGATTACGTCGTCCTTTGCCAAGTTATTAACCTCCTAGGTTTGTATCTTGCATCTGCTGGCTGAAATAAGCCAGATCTCTTCGTATCTCGCTGTTATTCACCTTGTCGCCGGAGCGAATTTTCTCAGCGACGCGGGTCTCAGCGTGAAGAACTTTTAAAACATGCTTATACTTTTTTCGTTTGGGTTTATCCAGTGAGCGGTCTTTTCCGTTTACCAAGGTCAGATAGGTGTCGTCTGTAGCTACTACATAGTACAAACTTCCCGCATCCCGTCCTGCAACGGAGCGAACCACATCTGTAATCACAATACTCGGTATATCTACGTCCATAATCAAAGTCCCTCGGCGACGGTGAGTATTTCCGGCTCCCCGTCGGTGATGAGTACAGTATTTTCATAGTGGGCTGAGAGCTTACCGTCGGCTGTTACTGTTGTCCAGCCATCCTTCAGAACCCGGACATCAAAAACGCCCTGATTCACCATCGGCTCGACTGCCAGTGTCATACCCGGCAGCAATCTCGGTCCACGTCCCGGACTACCGAAATTCGGTACTTCCGGTTCTTCATGGAGTTGCGCGCCTACGCCGTGACCTACGAAAGTACGCACAACAGAAAAACCGTTAGACTCCACATACGTCTGAATGGCGTGGGAGATATCGGACACACGGTGTCCGCATTTTGCAAAGCGTATGCCTTCAAAAAAGCTCTGCTTTGTAACATCGATCAATCTCTGGGCTTCGGCGCTGATCGCACCGCAGGG
>JAZTXD010000141.1:0-65697 GCA_045636265.1 Candidatus Flemingiibacterium sp. | reverse complement strand
CGGCAAGGAGAATATTGCCGGCACTAAAGTTGAACCGGTTATGCGCCAGATCGCAAGCAGACCGGACTTTGTAAACCTCACCGAACACAATCCGCTTTGCTTTGACATAAGCGGTGTTGAAACACCTTCGCACCTCGATCTTACATTTAACGGAAACGGCACAATCCACTTCGTAAAGATTGACATTGACGCTAAATAACACACCTGCTCCACCGCGCTTTGGCGCGGTGGAGTTTTATGCTTGTAAAGGGTACTTTTTCTGCTTTTTATCATTTGAATCGCTTGACAAATTCTGTCCTTTATGGTATAAATAATATGATATATTCCAATTTGTTAAACGTGAGGTATTGCATTATGGAAAATAAGAAATGGTATGAGAACGCATATATGCTCAATCGTGACTGCGATTGGGATTACTATCTTGATGTATCCTCAAAAGAAGCCTGCGAAGCATCGCTCCGCCAGATCTTCGGCGTATATAAGCATCAGCTGACTGACGTTCTTTTTAATATTTTCTGTCAAGGCTCGTTCGTTCCCTCAAGGACGTTTAGGTGGACAGCTCTTGAGGCAATTGAGCTTACAGAAACAGAGCCTGACCGAGCAAAGCGTTGGAGCAAGATATACAAGACGTGCACCGAGTACGGCTTTGACATAACACAGATTTTCATCGAGGAAACCCTGAAAAACGGCAGAAGACCTTGGGTATCCTTCAGAATGAACGACTGCCACCCCTGCAAGCCCTCCGGCGGCATTATGAAGGAAGAAACCGAGGCTGGTCACACCCTCGGTAAGGACTACGGCTACTACGCAGTTTGCTACGACTTCGCTTACCCCGGATATAAAAACGCACTTCGCGACTATATTGAGGAGATCATCACAGACTACGATTTCTTTGGTGTCGAGTTTGACTTTCTTCGCGAGCCGTACTGCTTCGATTATAAGAACAATCCCGAGTGCTATAAAATAATGACCGAATACCTGCGTGAGCTTAAGGCTGTAGTAACCAAAGCAGAGGCGCACCACGGTCACAAGATTCAGATACTTATCCGTGTTCCCCGCGACATAAGAACCTGTCTTGAATACGGATTTGATATGGTTACCATTGCAAAGGAAGGGCTCGTTGACGTTGTTAGCCCCTGCGCAAGATGGGCAAACACCGACTCCGGCATTTCCTATAAGGAATGGAAAGATGCAGTCGGCGAAGACGTTGTGGTAATCCCCGGCATTGAATATCTGCTCCCGGGCATCACTTGCCCGACTGAGGAACACATTAAGGGTTACTACGCGGCATTTCGCTCTCAAGGTGCTCCGGCTGCATACATCTACAACATTATGTGGGACTGCGAGGATCATTATCCGATTTGGAATATTACCTACGAATCCGCGCTCAAGGGCAGACGCCAATTCATCGTGGGTGAGCAGGATATCGCGGCATATTACCCTATAAATGCATACAAGCCCTTGCCGATGATATTTAGACAGCGAACCGCTGATATTCCCCTTCAGGTTGGTCTTATTAAGCCCGAGGACAAGGTCACTGTGCTCATAGACTTTGAGGGCGATGAGCTTCCCACCGCGACTATGCTCGGCAAGCGCGACGTTATCGGTGCCGTAACCGAGCCGTACTACCTTATCAGCCCGAACGACTGGGAAAAGCCTATGGTCGTAACGCCCCACACTCCCGTCGCTTACGATTTCAGCGGCGTATCCACTGATGGTCCGCTCACCCTCTCCTTCACCGGCACGGGCAGAGTTAACTGGATCAACGTTATTATTGAGGCTGAATAAATCCCAAGGAGTACACGATCATGGCAAACAAAAAATGGTATGAGGGCATGTATATGCTCAACCGCGACCCCGACTGGTGGATTCGCATAGATCCCACATCCGCAGACGCTTGCAGAAGCTCACTTGAAAAATTTTTCGGCGTATACGGTGGAGCGCTCACAGATGTGGCCTGCTGTGTTTTCTCACAAAACTCAATGGTGCCTTCAAATGCATTCTATTGGCTCGGTAACAAATATCCGGATTATAAAGATAGCGATCCAAACTTTGCCGAGAGTTATGAGAAGCTTTACAAATGCTGCACCGAGTACAACGTCGATCCCACACAGATATTCATTGATCAAGTAAATAAAAAAGGCATCCGTCCGTGGCTCTCCGTTCGAATGAACGATGCTCACATGCGCAAGCATCCCTGCCCGCTCTTTTTGGAAGAGCTTGAAGCCGGACACATGGTGCACGATAACAGATGCTATGATTATACATCTCCGAGATATCGCAACGCGCTCAAGGATTTTATTGGAGAGGTGCTCGATAAATATGACTTCTTCGGTCTTGAGCTTGACTTCATGCGCTGGCCGAGAAACTTTGACTATGTAAACAATCCCGACTGTCACAAGATAATGACTGAATATTTAAGAGAAGTGAAGACTCTTGTTTCCAAGGCTGAAGCGCGTGTCGGACATGATATTAAAATCCTTATAAGAGTCCCGAGCTTCCCCAAAGCGGCATTGGCGCTTGGATTTGATGTTGAAACTCTCTATAAAGAGGGTACTATCGATGCAGTCAACCCCACTCCGCTCTTTAATAATACAGACAGCTACATTCCGATTGAGGAATGGAAAGCAATGCTCGGCGACGATGCCGCAATTATACCGGGACTTGAAATACTCAACCATAAGTATTCCTACAACCGGCTTGAAAACGTCAAGGGATACCTTGCGGCGTTTTACGCGCAGGGCGCGCCCGGCGCATATCTTTACAATTACTACGGTCACGTGAGAACCGGAATTTGGGAGCTGACTCCCGAAAAGTGCCTTGAGGGAAAGCGTCACTTTATCGTTACCAACGAAGACTGCTTCGCGTTCCCGGAAGACCGCCACAAACCGCTTCCGATAGCGCTTGATACAAACGCAGAGCGAAAGCTTCTTATCGGAAAAGTTAAGTCAAGCGACAAGGTAACGCTCCGAATTGACTTTGAGGGTGACACAGCGCCACTCATCAGGGTTGCTGACAAGACCGATGTTCAGGGTGCTCCCACAGAGCCTATCACACTTCCCGGTCAGCGCGAGGTAATCACACTGTCAGATCACACACCGTACTCTTACGACATAAGCGGTATCGAAACGGACAACGAGATCACCGTAAAATTCACCGGCAACGGAACTGTACACTATCTTGACCTGCTGATAGATGCTTAAAATCTAAACTAAAAGGAGATTTCATCATGGAAAATAAGAAATGGTATGAGGGCGCGTACATATTCAACCGCGACCCCGACTGGAACGGTCAAATCAACATGAATACCGACAAGGAAACCTATCTCAAGGATCTTCGTGAAACCTTCGCGGCATACAAGGGTGCTATAACCGATATCGCGCTTTGCGTTTTCGGTAAAGGCTCGGTTATTCCCTCCAAAACCACACCGTGGTGCGGCGAAAGCTGGCTTAAGTACTTAAAGGTTGATCCTGACGGCTCCTACGGTCAGGCACCTAACCACTATAAGTGCTTTGTAGAGTACGGCATAGATGCCGTTGAGGTATTCATTGAAGAGGTTAAGAAGAACGGCATTCGCCCTTGGCTTTCAATGAGAATGAACGACTGCCACCCTTCAAAACATAACATTGATCTTTACTACGAGGCAGAAGAAAAAGGAATGCTTCTCGGCAAAGAGTACGGCTACTACGGCACGTGCTACAATTTCGCATTTGACAAATACTGCGACATGACTATCGATTTCATTCGTGAGATGCTTTCCAAGTACGATGTGTTCGGCCTTGAGCTCGACTTCCTTCGCGAGCCGCACTGCCTTGACTATAAGCACGACGAAAATCGCTGGGAGATCATGACTAACTATATGCGTCGCGTTAAGGCAACAGTTACCGAGTGCGAAAAGATAGTCGGACATCCTATCAAGATACTTATGCGTCACCCGAGTAATCCCGAGTCCGCATACGATTTCGGCTTTGATATGAAGACTATCGCCGCAGAGGGACTTATCGACGTATCCAGCCCCGGCCCCAGATGGCTCAACTGCGACAGCTATATTCCCGTTAGTGAGTGGGAAAAGATAGTTGGCGACGATATTGCGGTTATCCCCGGTCTTGAGATATTTAACGTAAAATATGTCTACAGCCAGGATTATCACCTCAAGGGTTACATGGCGGCATACAAGTCGCTTGGCGCAAAGGCTATCTACGGCTACAACCTGTTCTGGATAAACGAGGACAACTGGAAGAACTGGCAGATTTCCATTGACAACTGTACCGAGGGTTACCGCGAATTCATCGTTGCAAATCAGGACTGCTTCACCCGTGAGGATATGAGCTACAAGCCGCTTCCGATAAAGCTTGACGGCACTCACGAGCTGCCGCTTGTAATCGGTCTTGTAAAGGATGTTGACGATGTTAAGCTTGTAATCGACTTTGAGGGCGAGGAGTTCCCCGAAATCACTATCGACGGAAAATTCACCGTAACCGGCAAGAAGTGCGCTCCCATTCTTGAAGGCGGCGGTGAGCATCACAATCCCGTTGATCCCGAAACCGGTCTTAGCATCATCACCAGCCACACTCCCATTGAATACGATCTCAACGGCTATTCAACCGACGGACCGATAACACTTACATTCAAAGGAAAAGGCACTGTGTCCTACATTAACTTCAGAATAGATGCGAAGTAATATTTGCAATAGCAAGAGTTTAAAAATACCGCTGTTTTTATGCAGCGGTATTTTCCTTTGCTTTGCTAAAAATTCGCAAATATTATTGACAAACGCCTCCCCCTATGGTATAATGATTAAGTCGATATTAAGTTCTTTCGGGATGTAGCGCAGTTGGTAGCGCGCCTGCTTTGGGAGCAGGATGTCGCAGGTTCAAATCCTGTCATTCCGACCAAACAAAATCACGGAGTGCTTGTCACTCCGTGGAGTTTGTTCTATCCGAAGGGCGGGCTGAAGCTCGAAGCAAGAACGCTTGCGTTCTTGCAGAGATGCTGCGAAGCAGCTTCTCTTGCAGGCATCAAATCCTGTCATTCCGACACCGCACACACAAACCTGGAAGCATAGCTCAGCTGGTTAGAGTACTTGCTTGACATGCAAGGGGTCACTGGTTCGATTCCAGTTGTTTCCACCATAAAAGCCACCGCGAAAGCGGTGGCTTTTTTCGTAAGCGAAATAGGCGTTGACCACAGATATGACCACTTATGGAATATATGATTGGATTTTGGCATAATATGATTTTCATATTGCGGGATCTTGCTGAGTAATTTCCTATATATCACTGATAGTGTGATTAACAGCATGACTTTCACTCGTCGGAATACATTGCGGACGAACCTCAATTCGAATCCGAGGATTTTCTTTTCTGAGCGTATCAATGTCAAACTTATGAATGAACTCATTGTCAACCGTCAGCACTCTTAATCTCTCATGGCCGTATATTCCGGAAATATCATCAACACAGTCACCGCTCACTTCAAGCCTCATAAGTGTAGGGATCCTTTTGACAAATTCAAGATTATGAATTCTGCAATGCCTCAAATTAAGCAGTCTAAGCTTTTCCATTTCGGAAAAATCGATTTCCTCGGTAAATTCCACATTAAAAAAGTAAAGCTGAGTGACTTTTTTGCACCGATTCAACGCAGAAATATTTTTTACTCTAACAGTCGATTCTCTCTTGTTACGCTGTTCAAGAACGATACGGTACAACTCTGGAAAAGCCGCTGTCAAAGACAAATCTATTTCATCTGGCATTTTTTCATCAAATGTTAGGATTTGTAGATTGGAATATTCCTTAATCTCGGATATTGTTTTCTCATCATAGGAATCAACACTTATTCCCCAAACCTTATCAGCAGTGCCGTGCTTTTCTATGAGAGATCTAACAGCTCTATCACTGGCTTGCAATATCCACTCGCTTCGCTGCACATACAAATTGTCGCTTATTGCACTTTCATATTTAGCCGATGCCCAATCCTCTTCACTGGAAAGATATCTGGCATGCATACTTTTGCCGAATTTCAAAATTCTTGCACGAATGGAATGAGGCTCTATAATTTCCGATACATCTGCATTTTGCACCATAAAACGATAAACATCTTCGGTATTTGCGTAAAATACCACCTCAACCATATCGGCATATTTTTTACGGTCATCACTACAAGAGCTTATTCTTACATTAGTTCCAAAAACGTCAAATATTCGTCCGATCTCGTCCTGAAGTATACGAAGCTTGATATGTTCTGTTTTACCAAACGACATATAAGGATGCCCCTCGACGTAAGTAGAAGCTATGTCGCGCCAATCCAACTCCTTCTTGACTTTTTGGGAAACACTATCGAGAATTTTAGCATTTGTAATCTTGTCAATTCTAAAGCTTCGTATTTCATCGTCTTCATCAGTGTACGCTAAAAGAAAATACTGTCCGTTGGAAAAAGTGAGTTGAATAGGACTTGCAGTATATCTCCCAACAATGTGAAGTTTTTTATCAACACCAAACGTATTGTAGTCAAAGGAAACCTGAACATTTTTATTAATAGCATCATCAAAAACTTCTATTGTCCAAAAAACATTGATATTGTCTACCTTGCTCCAGTCTTTATAGGAGTGAATATGACGAATATGCGTTCTGTCGTATTTGTTCAGAAGTTTCGAAAGCTTTTTTACAATAATATCTGTTTGCTCAGCGCTGATGACCTTGCTCGCCAAAACACTGTCGATCAAAAGTCGCACCTCGGAAAGTTCAAACGAATCATTATTCGGAATAAGATAGACGCCTTTCTTCTGATGAACTATCTCATAATCCATATAACCTTCCATTACTCCAAGACACCTTGCAATAGTTTTTCTATCTACGTCAAGTTTCTCCGCAAGTACGGTTTGTGCGATAGGATGATCTTGATCACTCGATTCTTTGAGAATCTGAAGTATTTTGAGCGCCGTCAATGTTGCAGGTAAAAGCTTCGCTTTTTTTGTTTTTCTTTGTGTCGATGCCATTGGTTATACCTCCTGATAATAGATTTCATATGCCTACATGGTACCACAATTTTGATTCTTTGTCAATATGCTTGCACAGACCGCGATACTACGTAATGGTATGAGATATTGTTGTGTAGATATATTATACACTATCAGACGCGACATAATTGGGACAAAAAACCGTGTGCGTCCCACTGGTGAAAGTGGAGCGTACACGGGATTTTGCTGCAGTTCATGAATTTCATTACATCCGTTCTTATCTAATCATCAGAATCCCCGGGAGTTACAGGTATTGAATCCCAATTTTCAAGTTCATAAGCAATGGTATCAAGTTCACCCTCAGGATCTGTAAAATCGATAGGCATATTGCCTGCACCAATGATATAACACCATTCGCCCTCTGTAATTTCCTTTTCAGGCTTATCATCGCATATAAAGCAATTATAAAGCATTGCTTCTGCCAACTCACGCGCGGCGCGGTGGGAGTAATCTGTTTTGGAACAATCTATAGCAGTAAAAACCGACACACGATTTATGAGATGAACAATTTCTCTGTCGATATGATCTTTGCAGGAATATTTGCGGAAGATATCAAATGTCTCTTTGAAAACTTCTATAAACGCATCGCAATTAAATTCTTTCCCGACGTCAATATCAAATATCAAATCGTCCCATTTGTTTGGCAAAATATAGTTTAAATATATAGCGTCTGACATAATAGAATACCTCTTTCATATTTTGTTAGCAAAAGCTATGCACATTGCCTCTTACATCGCTCCTTCGGTTTCCGGAATGTTATCCACGCTAATTCCTTTAAGTGCACAGTAATACTCCAGCACCTCTTTGGCATGAACATTCTCGGCACCAATCTTAATCTCCACAATGTCTGCAAGAATGCGTACACAAGCGGAATCCTTCATATAGCGGTACAAACCGGTACCCCTGCAAAAAAACTTTTGGGAAGTGAGGGATATATTGTGACTATCAATCTAAAAATATTATTTTCCCCATTATACCACACAATTCCGCAAAAATCAACTAATCCCGACAAACGCGGCGAAGCTCGTCCCATATCTTCACCATAGCATAGGTGTCAAGCTCACAGTATCGCAGTAAACTCTCTCTGGCACGCTCCTTTTCATCCGGCGGCATATCCTTGATTTTCGGAAAAAGCTCCATTGCCTCGCTGCCGTTGTGTACGCCCTCGAGATTGTGATAATCGAGCGACGGATCGTTTGGAAAAATCGCAGGCAGCACGCTCTTTATGGAAAAAGAGCCGCCCATTGCCCGGTTGTAGTAATATCCCGCGCGGAAAGGATCGATAAGATCCTTGATATTGCCGGCAATAGCAAGAAGATGCTTCGCGAGATCGGGAAAAGCGGCGGCCAGTTCACGGATACGTCCACACTCAAAGCCCTTATTGTATGCAAGCACACAGGCATCCGTCGGAATATCTGCACACAGACGTTCAGCCAAAGCACGTCTTGGGTCTTCCCCGGATTCGGCGAGAAACTCCTTATGGTATAATTCCCCACCATCTTTCAAAATATAGTGCAGTGAATACTGAAAAGGGATCTGCTGATACGGACGTGTTCTGTCAAACTCCGGAATAACCGGCTGCATCGTTTCAAAATCAAGAAAGTATAACGGGAATGACAGTGTATCAAGGAACTCGAGTATACCGTCTTTTTCAATGTGTGTTTCAAGGTCTTGAAGAGTGTGCTTTATCTGTAGTCCACGTATCTTATTTCCAGCGTTAGCAATTGGTTTTATATCATCAAAGGAAACAATGCCTTGACGGTAACATTCAAGCGCTTTGTTAAAACCGAAGCGGTAGAGATCAAACACCGACGGGCTTGGCAGATGCTCTGCGCAGTAGTTCCAGAATGCGCACGGATAAGGCGTATTACAATTCTCGGATAAATCGCACTCCGGCGGCGAATCAAGTAAAAGCACCGCATTTGCGGCAACAATATTTTTCGCTACCGATGCGTATTCCCGCGCGACTTCATCGCCAAGATCAATTATTTTAAAGAATTTATGCAAGTCAAGCTTACCGTCAAGCACGTATTCACTGTTAATACACACAAGATATGTTCCGGTCACATTTACTCCGCAATGTTCAAGAACATATTTCTGATATGCTATATCCGTCGCATATATAGCAGAGGCGTGTGTCGAGCTTTTCACTTCATATATGGCATATCCGCCGTTTTCTTTTTTCAAAATATCCACAGCGCAGTAGTTGCCCTTATATGAAAATGATGCTTCGCAGATAACCGCTTCACCATCCGCAAGCAATTCTGTTGTACGCGAAATCATCCCAGACAGATTAAGACTTCCATCCTCGAGGTATGACGTAACTTCCGTGAAGTCGCCAAACAATCCCATAGCGAGATCACCGACTTCATTTCCCGTTTCCATTCGGGTATCAAGCGACGCATCCTCCGGTGCAAGTTCAGGACGATTAACACGAAGCCACAGACACTTCGGGCACTGTGTATACAGACAATATCTCGATTTAGAAAGCATGACATCCTCCTTGGCGCAAAGTGAATTTTTCCGTAAACATTATATCACATTTTTTGACATTTTTCAATAGTATCGGTTCAGCTTTTGTATGTACCAATTATGACGCTTTAAATATGATACCATATATTTGATAACCCCCTACTGCGCTTTTCAGAGCGTGAAATATCAAATATCAATCACTAAAGGAGAACTAAAATGTCAACATCAAGCAAAGAACCACCTAAGATTTTGGTTTGCGGAGGACGTGAGTTTGAGGACTACGAACTCGCCAAAAACGTAATTAGCGAAGCAATTAGGTCAAAGACGATCGAAAACTCCGACGTGGAAATCGTAAGCGGACACTGCAAGGGCGCGGATATGCTTGGTGAGCGATATGCCTCCGAGTACGGTACTATGCTGAAAATATTCAAAGCGGAATGGAGCTTATACGGCAGAGCCGCAGGTCCGAAACGAAACAAGGCAATGATCGATTACATTTCCACATCGGAAAGAAAAATGGTTATCGCTTTTCTCAGCAAAAACAGCGCCGGAACAAGAAATACGATTAAACAGGCGCAAAAGGCGGGCATCGAGGTTATAGAAATGCCATATGATTCCTGAATATGGTACTGTTGACAATTTCCAAGCTATATGGTACAGTCCCCAAGGTATTGTTTCGGCAATTGCCGGTAGCAATATATTATTACACCAATATTGAAAGGAGGGATATATTATGCCGCAATTCACAGTAGTTTTTGTTGATGGCGGTTCATATCTTGTAACCGCTGCTGACAAATACGATGCTATTGACAAAGCAAAGAAGCAAAAGAGAAACAGCGATGTCGTTGGCGTCAAAGAAGTCAAAGACTGTCACGGAAAAAAAGTGTGATTAACAAAAATACCGTCCACCACAAACCGTGGTGGACGGTATCCTTAATACAAAATCAAAGCTTCAAACAAGGAAGCACTTATCGCCAAAAGCGTGATAAATGTGGCGGCAAAACACATTACTATGCTTACTCGGTATCGTACCTATTACACCAAGCAATACGCCGAGGCAACAAGAGATAAAGAAATTGTGTAAAAGGAGAAATTTATCATGAATGACTATTATGACGTATTAATGAAAAAACTTACCACGAATCTTATTGACTATTCCCCCGTAGTGATAACCGGAAATACCGGAAGCGGTAAAACAACTTTCCTCGAAGTCTTTTATGGAAAATTAAGGTCTATTGCATGTCATGATTCCTGTGATGAGAACAAAGGTATGTGTGACGGGACATCAGACAAGTGTGCCAAGCTGATAAATGCCGATAAACTCTTTAAAACAATTATTGAAGCTATATCAAATAGAAAAAGCGATAGCTGGAAAGAAGACTTCGAGCCTTACGGTTACATAATAATAGATGATTTTGATAGGCTTATAGGAAAAAGCACCACACAAGACATACTGTTTACATATTTTAGAGAATGTAATAAGCCTGTTATTGTTGCCGCAAAAACTCCGATTGAAGGAAGCGGCTATAACGAAGAAATTATTGATTATTTTTCAAACGGCACACACATACATATTGACGATCCTAAACGTGCAGAAAAATTAAACAAGCTTAATAAAATTCTTGAATCAAGCGATATTTCTATTGAAAGCGAAGCTCTATCATGGATAAGAGAACGGGAGTTTATTTCATATTCGTCAGTCGAGGGGTATGTGAAAACACTACACCTTTTTAGCGCAGACACACCGCTTACGCTTGAAGAATGCCGGGAACATGCAAAGGTATATATTAGAGAGGAATACAATACTTCGAGTTTAAAATGAGATTTGGGAAAAAGTATCGCCTGCCGCAGTTTCGCGGCGGGCGATACTTTTACTTTTCCGTGCTCTTTTGATACCGCTCACGATATTCTCTCAAGGTCGCTCCATTAGCGGCGGAATAGTGATCCTCCGGGAAAGCATCGTATTCCCAGCCGCAAGTTGGGCATATGAAATAGTCGTCCAAAGTTTCATTACTACAAACGGGACACACAGTAATCTTATACCCCGCCGCAAGGTGCTCATCTATTACAGTCTTACTCAATATCTCATCAAGCTTTTTCATTGTTTCCCCTCATTAAAATCCGTGTTTTGCGGCAAGCTTACCGAGCCATTCACCGGCTTCTCTGATACCGTCCTCGGAATTTTTAAACTCCGCGCGCTCAAAATCTGTGCTGCCGGCTCCTTTATCCATCGGCTGAATGATAAATCCTTCACCGATAAGGTAAAACGATGTTTCGTCATTACTTGACGTATCAACGTAAACTCGATAGTTAAACGTGCGTGTCCCCACACAGCCTTGTTTCGCGGCTGTGCCAACTGAACCGGAATATGTATTTGTTACAAACTTACCACCCTGTTTTTGTATAAACCATTGGTGATGCGGCAGATCAATTTTCATAGTTTTACACCAATCCTTTTGTGTGATTTCAAAATAGGCACGGTTATTCTATAAGATCTAAAATCTCAAACAGTTCTTGAGGATGAACCGTTAAGGAAAGTGCGTTACCCGTTTTGTCGATAATTTTTACAGTTGCAAACCCGCTAAACGATGTCTGTTCCACACGCTCTATGGAATCGCGAGTCAAAGCGGATACATCGTTGAATCCCGCAATAGATGTAAGTTCAACGATATTCTCTTCCCCGATGAGCCATGCCTTTTCGGGTATATACATATCGGTGAACACGTGCGTTGTATTATACATTTTTGCATACTGTTCACGCGCTTCTACTACAGAAGCATCAAATCCGCCGCTAACACACGCATCCTCGGATTCAGTATAAGCGGCGGTGTCCTCTGTTTGCGATGGTGCTATACCTTCTGTACCGTCATACGAAGCGCACCCCGCCAGAAGTAGCAACGTAAAGGTTAAAAGAACGATTGTGTTTTTCATTTTTATATTTCTCCTGTATTCAACATTATACGAAATTATCTATATCTACAAGGTAAGTAACTATCGGTGCTCCACGCTGTTTAAGCATGTGAATATTATTTTTTGTACCTCTCGTTTTACCGTCCCACAGAAGTAGCGCGGCGTTGCATTCTTCGATCATAGCAATATCCTTTGCTTGATAGAATGAATATCCGTTACAATCTTCGTTTACGTGAATATGTTGCCCCCCCAATTCCCCACGTTAAACCGACATTTATCACCCGAGCAATACACGGTAATATTCTTGTATTCCTTGGAGTGAAAATAGGTTTGAAACGCAAGATCTGCGCCGTGACAATCACCTATCAAAAAGTGAGCGTTGCCGCTCATAAGCACCTCTAAATAGCCAGCAACCTTATTTGGAATATGCCCTATTGTTTTACTCCCACCTAAAAACATCTTTTCAAAACTCACGTTGACCTCCGTTTTACTTTAAACGAACGCATAGTTATACACTTCATACGAGAAATCAAACTTGCTGATTTCAAATAAGCCTTCTTTTTATCCCCTTCTTAAAATCCGTGTTTGTGACAAACTTACCAATTCATTCGCCAGCTTCTCGAATCCCCTATTTGATGAGAAAAAATGGTACTCATAATTATTTGTACCAAATCTCAACGAATTCACGAACATCACCCGGGAATACTGATACCTGAGCCCGTAAATCTGTAGTTCCTTCCGGAACAATCTGTGCAAGTATCTCATCTACCGACATAGATTCCAACCTTTTGTGCATGTGAAAGCACACAAATATTGTTTTGGAGCCAACGAGTGCTTCTCGAAGCTTTTCCAGCACCGCAGGATTTATTCCCCCGTATATTTCAGTGTGAAAATACAGCATAACTCCACCATTGAATATATTTTGTACGATATCGATAATGTCAAGATCAACATACCAATCGGAATTCTCCCCACATCCGCTATTCACAAGGCACGCAATCGATTCCACACATCGGTCAGCATCCTCACTCGAAGCACATATTACTGCGCCATCAATCTCGACTTCATTTTCCATTCCACCCCATTCAAACGAAATATGTCCGGGGTAAATAGTATACTTGCATTTGTTGGCAATAGAAAAAATCTCACACAACAGATTTTCTCTGTTCTTTATTATTTCGGTTTTACTCATGCTCATACTCCAAAAATTTATAGTCACAACCGAGTTACAACACTCTTTTCGTTGCAATCAGCACCGCACTCATTTCATCGCCTGCATTCTCGTCAAAATCCATTCCGAATATCACTCGCGCCTCCGGCGAAGCTCTATCGGTAACAGCGGCTGATATTTTATCAATTTCATCAAGTCCCGCATCTTTTGCAGCGGTAATACACAAAAGGATGTTTGTAGCATCATCTACCGATGTTCCGAGCAATTCGCTGTGTTCAATTTGCTCGATTATCTTTTGGGCACGATTATCGCCACTGGCACATCCGTGGGCAGTGTACATATGTCCTGAATCCTTGATTGTTGTGGTGATATCAGCAAATTTGATACGAACTACTGTTTTTCCGGTATTATTTTGCATGATGATTCTCCTTTTGATTATTTTAGTAAAAATGGACGCCCTATATAATCACCCAAGCATACACTTTTTCAAATCAATCATGAGTACCGCCGGTGCATCATCATTATATTCGTAATCCTCGGCAAGATAAAGATAGTAATCTTTTTCGTCTTCCATTGAAAGAATATTCGTTTTTAAAGTCGGGCACGCACCGTCATCTTCTCCGTAAATCTCTAATTTATCATTTTTGAAGGTACAAACCAATAACCCGCTATCCCACTTAAAACGTTTAGGAACAATATTCTCTCCGTTAAAAACACATTGAAGATGCGTTTTTACACTTGTAAGCTTTGATGATGTCAATTCATCTTCATACTCATCATTGGTACCGCACCCTTTTTCATACTCTTTCAAATATTTGATTTCTTGATTTAGCCAAATAATATTTCCTTTTCCGTCAAATAAACGATTTTTGGAAAAAGCATATTTTTTCAGAGCGTTTCGGAGTGCTATACGAGCCTGCTCGAAGCTTTCAAATGCGGTTATATTTGTTTTCAAATCGCGAGGGTCTAAATAACCTTTAGGGAGTGATGTCTTGACGGATAATACCCATATTTCTTTCATAATAAACCTCCGAAAATTTTATATATTTCTATTTATCTCATATTTTGTCGCACGGCGGGATATCCCGCCGTGCTTTTCGCTTATCCCTTGATAAGCATGGAAACGGCATCGCCTCTTGCTACGATCTTGCCGAAAAAGTCACGTGTGACTCCTGCCGCGGCATCGTAAGTGCCGAGCCTTTTTCCGCCGAAGTCGCGCACGATCTTATCGCCGTTTGCCTTTACTTCGATTCTCGCGATGATCTTACCCTGAAAATCGCGTATAATCTGCTCGTTCATAATTTTCACCTCCTTTCAAAATAATTTATATCACCGCCGGAACAACCGTACAGTTCTCACGAATGGCACGAATGTCAGAAGCGAGCAGCGTCTTCTTTTCAAGAAGTGCTTCCGTTGCCTTTTCAAGAAAATCTCTGTTTTTAAGTAGAATATCTCTTGCTTTAAACATGTATCTTTCAAGCTCCGCCTGCGTTACCGATTCAGCTTTGGAAATCATGCTTTCGCTGCTGTGATAATGTTCACCATCTATCAAACCGAAACCGTGAGTTCCGTTGTCTGACATGCCGTCACGGATAAGATCATACGCACGCTCTATATCAGAGGCGCACCCGCTTGCGCAGGAGTGTGAATAATAAAGTTCCACCGCCGCTTTGCCCGCAAGTGAAACGAGTATGTGCTGCGGACGTCTTGAGAGTTCCTTACAGCGGTGAATAAATCCGCCGATTCCACCGGCGTGACACTTGCGTATAGAGGCAAGTCCCACACTACCTTCTATTAGTGCCTCGCAAACAACCAGATGACCTGCCTCATGCATCGCGGTCTGTCGCTGTTCTTCATCCGAAAGCTCTGTACAGTTATCCTGCGCTCTATACCTCATTTTGAGAACTGCTTCGGTTATATCCTCTATATCCATGCACGACTTTCTTGCGTAGGCTGCACCGAGAGCCGCTTCGTTAAGTATCGTTTCAAGCTGAGCGCAGGAGCTGTAGGATATCATTTTTGAAACATCGTCGAAGTTAAGATTTGCGCTCACTTTTTTATCTTTCATATAATGACGTATTATCGCGTCTGCATCCTTAAAATCAGGTGTTTCAATCTCTAAGAAACGGTCAAAACGTCCCGAACGCGTGAGTGAGCGTGGTAATTTGCTTGGATCGTTTACGGTCGCAATCACAAAAACTTCGAAATCCTTAACGTCATCAATCGCCGCCTGAACCGCAACATATTCCTCTGCGTCGCGATGATTATCGTCCTCGTTTGCAAACTTGTCCATGTCGTCAAGCACAATAACGGACGGTGCCGCACCGCGTGCCTTTTTGAAGGTATCCGCTATCTCGTCAATAAAATTGTCCGCGCCCTTCGCTCTGCGCAAAATAAATGCCGGCAGTCCGCACTCTTCGATGAAACAGTTTGCGATAAGCGTTTTGCCAACTCCCGGCTCTCCCGACAGAAGGATACCGTGCGGCATCTTTGCACCGAGATTTTTGTAAACTTCCTTATTCTTGATAACGTCAATAACCTGCAAGAATTCGCGCTTCACACTCTCATAACCGATAACTTTGTCAAATGCACTCATGTTTTTATCTCCCTTTAAATAGTATTTAATTTATATTATTGGCCTTAATAATCTGTACGCCCGGATGTGTCAATTTCTCTGTGGGATAACTCTCACCCACACCAATGAATACCTGACGGCCTATCGCGGCAAGGCGGTCAAGCCACGGTTTTACATCTATCGCCTCGTCAACACGCTCAAAGAGATCGTATATAAATATGGGGGAATCGTAACCCTCAAGTGTTCGGATTTCGGCCTTGTTCAGAAAAATTTCCGCTTCACATTTCATGATTTTAGACTCCCCCTCAAAACCGTATATCGCACTGCTTTTTGTGTGCTCAAGTGCACAAAACGTGCTGTCCTCATCTTTGTCGCTTTCGAGAACTTGTTGCTTATATTCAAGTGTTTCATCCTTGAAGGCGTTCAGTGCTTCTTCATTTATCTCCGTTCCCTTGAAATTTGCACCGATAATATGATCTTCATCTCTGTCGTATATGTAGCATACCTCGTACTGCTTGCCGTGGGCTTCCACATCTGCGTGGATGACGTAGAACGGCACTTTGGAACTGTCCGCTATATCAAGCCGATCATAGTTTCCTACAGTGGTACCAAGCAAGGATAAATGCAGATCTGCATCCCGTCCTACGAAAACGCAAATGGGTTTGTCACTCTCGAAAACATATTCGTCGAATGTGGCTGTGGGGGAAAATTTGTTGATTCTCATGGCTGTTCTCCTTTTTTGAATGCTGTAATTTTATGTTGGATGTCGTTGGAAATTTGCACAGCGGAAATAGTATAACACATGATTTTATTTTTTCCAAATTATTTTGGTTTTTTTGAAAATACCGTAATTCATTATGATAGTATTTGTATGTCTTTTACTAAAATAAGTATACAATATTCAACGAGACAAAAATGGTACAATTCATCTGTTTGTCAGTAGCGTCCTATTTTTGCCCCAACAAGTATGATATACTTTTTGTAATGAAAATCCTTATCTGAAAGGCGTAATACAAATGTACAAATTCTACAACCCACATCCAAACGGAAGTCACACCGTTACCGATGACTGCGTAAAGCGTGCACTAACAGTAACCACCGGTATGGATTATATGGATGTACAAAGAGAACTTAACCGCTATAAAAAAATAAGTGGGGCGAAGCGTTTCAACAGCGCCGGAAATCCTGATAACTATGTAAAAAATATACTCGGTTCAAAAAGAATCCCATGTCCGCAAAAAATAACCGCACGGGAGTTTTGCACAGAGCACCCGAGCGGCAGGTATATCCTTGATATGAAAGGGCATTGGAGTTCATTGGTTGACGGAATTATTTACGACACATGGGATGTAAGCGAAGAAACAGTGCTGGCTTTTTACAAAATAGCTCTTGCTGTACAAGATGAGCGTACTTACCGAAACTGCTGTACAACAGAAGTAATTTCCGCCAGCGAAGCTCGCGTTATTATTCATTATTCTACAGGATTGTACACAAGACGGATTGTCCCAATAAATCTTCTGGAGGGGTATATCCGTTGTATTGAGGATGAAGGATATCCGTATGTGAAATTTTAGAGGAATGTGTCACATTAGTGATTTTAAAAAGGCCTATGGTATACGCGGCTCTCAATCCATTTTTGCGATAACCACAATCGCGTTTCTTTATCTTATGTGGCGCAAATATTGCATCGCTCGATCGTTCTCACGGCGAGATGTTACCATACCACTGATCTTCAAGTATGGTCGTATCACTCCTCCTCACATAGAGAAATGGTGACCGTATCTCCGAGTTCGTTCTCGGCTATACAGTCACCGTCCTGTTTCATTTTTCGGCTGCGATTAGTGTTTGACGGATCTGCTCCCTCTCGAGCTATGTTTGTCCATCCTCTGTGTACGGATTGATGCCGCCATTACGTGTGTGATTTGAATTGATAAGAGCAGGATGCGATTTGGGGATGATATAGATCAACCGCCAATTGCAGTCATAATTGTATCGACAATGGTGACATCTTTAGCTTCGTTTTCTTCGAAAATATTGCCTCCATAAAACGCATTGATCTCATCGATCAATTTTGATGCCGCACGATTGTCAGCCTCTGTGGAAACACGCCAAAACAATGTCGCAAATGAAGGAAATAATGAATTTTTAAGGCACGACTCAACAGATGCAATTTCTCGTTTTTCCAAAAGGTCTATGATTTCCTTCTCGATACGATCAACTTCTTTTTTCATTTGGGCGACAATATCTCGAATAATTCCACCTTTTCTGAATTCAAATATTATGCCACCAATGAAGTTGACGGCAACATCCAGTATTGTGTCCTCTTTGTATGGTGTAAAGCCTCGAATATTATTTACGCCTGATACACCAACCGATATTTTATCGCTTTGCTGAATCAACGCTGTTGTTTCCGGAACGGTTATATACTTGTATTCGGACACAACGCATTGCTTGCACCAGAGCGCTTCTTTTTGCGATGTGGCACGGTTAAGAGATTCGATGAGTTTATTACAATCATAATCGAAGGCAGATTTTTTATAAATTTGATTGATAATAAAATCTTGCCCCTCGCCTTGCCCTAATCTATCTATCAGCTGATGCGCTCTTGAATCGACTTGATCCATATAATTAGAGAGAAATGTGGAAGCCTCTTTTTTCTGTTGCTCATAATGAGAATTGATGAGGTTTTCATATTTTTTACGTTGCGAATCCATTTCAGCAGTATAACGATTTATCTCGTCTATATATGAATCCATAATATCCCGAAGATCACCCAGTAGCTTTTCATTACTTTGCCGCTTGGCATCACTCTTGATATTATCAGCTTTGTTTATGAATAAATCTTCAATTGTTACAACAAGCTGCTTTATGCCACTGGACTCATACAAGTCGTTCTTTCCGGATACAACACCGTTATAGCCGTCACGCGCAGAAATTGGAATTAGAGCTGAGAAATACTCTCCGAATTCTTTTCTTGCAACTTCAATAACGTTTTTGACCGCTATTTCTCCTCCATTAGTGCGAACTAAATCCATTCGATTGATTACGCCGATAATGTTATTTCTCACACCACCTACATCTTTTAATGTTTCGGTAAGTTCAGTGATTAATGCTTGCGTATTTCCGGCAGCTATTGTTGTTCCGTCAAGAATCCAAAGCACTCCGTCTGCCTTATGGTAATAGTCAGATATGCTGCCGAGCGCATCCTCTCCGTTCAATTGCTGATTAAGTCCGGGGGTATCTACAAGCATACACTGATTGAGCAGATGATTTGAATTTACATTCCACCTTACCTCGGTTACAGGAGATTTATACAGATATTTTTTAGCTAAATACTTTTTACACTCGTCTCGCTCTTCTTTGGTTTTGTATTTTCTCAGTTCCTCGTTCTTAACGGAATTATATTTCGCTTTTCCAGCATCTGTTTTTGCTTTTTCATTTTCAGTGAACTTTTTTGCATCAGATTCCGAACGCTTTTCAATTTTTCCGTCAGAATAATATATCTCTGCTGTGTTAATTGGAATATCCGGAGTATACACGTCAATGTTCCATGTGCTTGGTATTTCATCGGTTTTTGCAATTTCATAACCTACTAATGCATTTAACAAGGTTGACTTTCCTGCGTTACCGTTACCCACAATGAATACCATTAACTTTTCATCCAAATGTTTTTCGAGAGCCTCATATTCAGCAACAATTGCCTGAACTTCTTTTATGTGTTCAGATGCTATACTACCTAAATCCCCAACTTTTCTATAGCAATTAATGTATTCTGATATAGACCGTTGCTTTTGTGCAAAGCTATCCTGAAGCTCTTTTAAGCTCTGCGCTTTTGACTGTATTATTGTCTGATGAAATAAATCATTCATCATAGTGCCAAGAGCATCAAAAGATAAGGACGGCTTAAGGACTTCGTGTGTCTGGGAAAAGTCAAGTTTGTTGTCTGTAACACTTATGTTAGTATTTTTCATATATTCAGTATTCCCATGTGTGTTAATAAAAGATATGCAAGTCCTAACAGTCCTGCAAAATTGATTATCTGGAATATAAGAATAGCGATAGCTAACTTATTGATCTTTCCTATTTTTTTCACTTCATTTGAAGCATTAAATTTGTTGAACGCCGTTTTGATCTGACTAATGAAAGATTCAATAGACCGTCTGGATTCGTTGACATAGTGCAGATTATTTTGTGTAAAGTTCTGAACGCTTTTTTGCATACCTTCCATATCGGCGGTAAATTTGTTGAATTTTTCGTTAGGATTAATTTCCTTGATAAAATTTTGAAGCTGTTGTTGCAGATTGTTTGCCTGATTTTTAGAAATACTTGAAATTTCGGTTGCTTTTTTCTCCAATATATCAGCAGTCTGAGCAGTTAACTTAACTGTGCGCTCTTCAAAGGATTTGTTAAGCAATTCAATTTTCTTTTCCCACTGTTCTTCAAGTTTCTGAAACGCCTTCGTTGTGTCCGAATTTGAATTGTCAAACGCCTTTTTCAGTAGCGCCTCAAAAGTTGTTAGCTGGGCATTTGTGATGTTTTTTACTTCCTCTGAGTATGAAGCAATTGCCAACTTAAAATGGCTTTCGATATCATTTGCATAGAGTTCCAAGGCCGCATCATAGTTAGCTTTAATTATTTTGCCGAGATCCGATTCTTGTTCTGCCAACTTGTCAAGTGCCGCACTGCAATACTCGGTATTTGCTGTAATCGCTTTTGTAAGCTCCGGTAATGCTTCTGTGGAGTTCGAAATGTTTTCTGCGGCTATTGAGAGTTCATCGTTTACATACTTCAGCTTTTGTGTGAGATGATCAAAATCATCTATGAATTCGCCGGTCGAAGATTCGATCTTGGATATAGCATTGGTTAAATCACCATCAAACTGTTTGGCAGAAGCAGAAGTGGATTTTTCAAAAGTGGAAATCAAATCACAAACAGTGTTATCTATTTTTTTTGCGCAATCATTTGAGGTAACTTTAAAAGATTCAGCAGAATCGACTAAGGTCTTATCAAATGCCGATACTGTTTGTGTTAGCAACGTCAATACGCCGTCTGCTTCTTTTGAAAACACTTCTTGGTTATTTTCTAAAGCTTTGTTTAATTGTGTTGAGGTTGCTGAAACGCATTTGTTCAATATATTGGTGCTGTTTGATAATTCCTGCTGGAATTTTGAAAGCGCATCACGAAGTACAGTTTTGCATATATCATTCGTAAGCTGTTCGATAAATTTTTCAAACTGTTTTGTGTAATTTTGAGTCATCGTAGATTGACCTTTCTGTGGAGATATGTATTCCGATTTATATGCTATGCTATGATTACTTGTAGGAGAACTTGAGGACTTGGTTTCATATTTAGATGAAGTACTGGAAGATACCGGAGTGGATTTAGTTGTCGCAACATTCAAAGTTGAATTGGTTGATGAATCATATGGTTGCACCCCTTCAAAACCTGGAGAAACTGACGATATTTTGATGTATTGAAGAACAATATCAAACCCATCTGAAGTACCACAAATCGATTTTATTGTAAAATATTTGTACTTGTATGTTGGATCATTATTTACTTGTTCAACAAAACCGGTGGGTAAGTGACCGATTTCTACGTTTTTCGAAAAAACATAAATAACATCAAATTTTTTTGTTGTTATCTCTTTTGTGGCGCGTTTTAAAATGCACTCACTGCCTTCACGCAAATTACCATCTTTGATTAACTGCCTAATATTAGCGGTTGTTCTTGAATCACAAATAAGCGATATTTCTGTTCCCATGTCTGTTAAACCTTACATCCTATTCGAAATATTAAATTCCATTTGTTCGATATAATCACACAGTGAAGCAAGCTCCTCTTTCACACGCTGCTCCGATGTACCATAGTCTGTATATACTGTCATAATATTTGCCTCAGCACAATCATAATATTGCTGATTAAGTCTATATAATTCAGCTCTCATCTTTGGAACGATGGACATTTCCATCGTATGTTTTACCTGCAATTCAATTTCGTCACACTTTAACGCCATTTTGTGCTTGAGTTCGCTCGAGTTTTTCAAGCCTTTCATGGCATAGGATCCTATACCGAGCACTGCGCCGGCAATTGCTCCTGTAAGCAAGAGCGGAGGACAGGCTACCATAAATGTCATATACGGTGAAAGTGCGAGTATAGCAGCACCTCCGGCACCAACAGCAGCTCCTGCTACCGCAGTATTAACCGTACTGTCAAGAGCGGCACCTTTTTTGCTTGATGTATCGGTAATTTGGTCATTGTCTACTTGTGTATGATAAAGCGAAAGCGACGTGTTCAGTTTACTGATATTTTCACGTACCCCTTCTTGCCAATCGTTAAACAGTATTTGACTTAACTCATCAAGTTTAGCTTTTATTTGTGTATTCAGTGAATCACTGGACAGTATGATGCTTGCCTGCTTGTTAAACTCTTCTAAAGTTCTGCACTGACTAAGCAAATTTTTTTCCTTGACAAAGAACTCATTACTCACCCACCGTGTAATACGGCTGTCCATATCATTTTTTGCCATTATACTAATATTTTTGAGCGAGTTACTTTGCTCGTCTACAGAACTACTTAATGCCTTAAGGCTTTCATATGCTTTTTTATGTATTGATATATCCCTTGCTGTGGATGCGTCTATTGTCTTCTGAATTGAATCTTCATGCACCTTGTCGGCTTGATTTGCGATGTTCGAGCATATATAATCATATAACTGATTTATATTAGATTCAGTAATCAATTGTGGATCATTGTTTATGTAACCATTCCATGCTTTTTGACCACTAACCGCTATAATTTTTTCAAATAAATACCCAATCTCATCATCAACATATTCAATTAAGCGCGCCGGTGTGGAAGATGTAAGCTCATCTATACGGTTAAGTACACAGATGATAGGTTTGCCAAATTCACTTACACGCTCAATGCTGTCAGTAACATCACTTTGTCCTAAATGATGGCAGTTCATAACCCAAAGAATAATGTCTGCATTGGCAATATAGTCATTTGTCCTTGCAGCGTTTGAAGCTGTTATAGTATTTAAGCCGGGAGTATCGACAACGGTGATTGATTTGAGCCGGTCAATATTCTTCTTGATTTCAATTTTCACTACATCGTTCAATTTATCGAGATTATTCATACTTTCTTCCATGTAGGTGTGAAGCTCTGAAAGTGTATTGAATTCAGTGCGGGAACCGTCTTTTTTTATTAACGTAGTTTTATTGCTGCTTGAATGTGTTATTTCCGAAACAACAGTGGTAGCCTCGGTTACGTTAGTAAATGCCACTTTGTTTTGAAGTAATGCATTTATCAACGTTGATTTGCCGGCTTTCACTTCGCCTAATATAACAACCTTCAAAGTATCCTTCGAATTCGCAACAGTAGTTTCGATTATTTCATCGATCTCTTTGATTTGCGATTTATACTGATCATATAACGACTTCGCTGAATTTTTAGTATATTTTCTGATAACAGACTGTTCCATTGTTGAAGAAATTTTTGTAAGATTAGACTGGTTCATATAACGATATATCCTTTCAAGTGATATTGTTTTAGAATGAGGGAAATGTATAACATTATTATATCACATAATTAAAGCAATTTCAAGGTAAAACAATAAAATGTCTGCAAGTGAGTGCAAAATAAGTGTTTACATCTCCAAGGATTAAGCATTTTTAAATTGAACAATTCAGTTATTTCAAATTGTTATATTCTTAGATACGTTCCACTACACTAACTTTTCAACTGTTAATGTGCTATTCTCAAAATATTTCTTTCATCAAAATACACGATATGAATGGCAACAGCATATGGCGCCAAGCCATTTTCGCTATATTCTTCACCTACAACAGAACAATCCGAAAAAACCACATAGCCATCTTCAGCTAATATAAATAATCAGACGAGAAAAATTCTGTTTCGCTACCAGAACAATCAATATTCCTTGTCTGCTTTGGAAGCATAGTTCATCCGGCTCACGTACTTGCTTGACATGCAAGGGGTCACTGGTTCGATTCCGGTTGTTTCCACCATAAAAGCCACCGCGAAAGCGGTGGCTTTTTCGTAAGCGGAATAGGGGGTGACAGCAGATTCGTCCACTTATGGGATTTGATTTTTCTGTAGGATATGATGAAAGTAAGAATTCCTAAAAAACTATAACCTAAGGAACGGCATAATTTTATAAAAGCAAATAAAAATGCAGAAGATGTAAAATGCTCCCCACAAAAAGTGAGGAGCATTTTTATCAGTTTGCGCTGATATTTTCCGTATAACGTAAAATTATCGTTGCTACCTGTGCTCTTGTACAATTATCTTTTGGCGAAAGCGTGGTATCGCTTGTACCCTTTACAAGACCGGTAGCGTTTGCCCACTCCATAGCAGGCTTTGCGTAATCGCTGAGCATATTCGCATCTGTGTACGCATCGAGAGCCGCCCCAGCAGCCGGTGTCAAGCCCTTATACCTTAAATAGCGGTAAAGTATAGTCACCATATCCTGGCGGCTGATGCTGTCGTTTGTACCGAAGGTGTCAGCAGTGTAGCCGTTAACGATACCGTTTGTGCTCGCCCATGCAATCGCATCCGTGTACCATTCACCCGGAGCAACATCCCCAAACTTTACATCTGCACTTACAGATGGCTTGCCATCAAGTCGGTGAAGCACGGTTACAAGCATTGCACGTGTCATAGGCATATCCGGCGAGAATTCTGTTTCACTCGTTCCGGCAAAAAGTCCCATTTCGGCTATCTTTTCAACCGCATCGAAATACCAGCTGCCGGGTGCAACGTCAGTAAAGCGAGGTGCTTTCGGTTCTTCCGCTTTTTCTCTGAAGTAAAACTCAATGTGAGTTTTTGCAGTTACACTTGCAATGGTAACAATATCATCAGCGGAATACTGCTTTCCGTTTACAACGACCTTTTCAACCTCATATCCGTCCTCCGGAATTGCCATTACAGTTACCGATGTACCGTAACGCACAAGCTGATTTTCATAGCCGTTAAGGATCTTTCCGTTTCCTATAGCAGAAGCGGTAACCTCTATTGTCTGTTTTTCTGTCAGTCCGGGGAGAAGTCCTCCGGAACCGCCGGGCGCTTTGCCGTAAACCTTGGCAGCCTCATATGCACGAAGAGCGCTTGAAAGAGCGTTTTCCGCCTCCAAAAACTCGTCGGGAAGTATAGCAGCAGAAAGCGCCTCCTCAGCCAATTTTATCGCCTCGTCAAGCGCATCATGCGCAGCCTTTGTGACCGAAAATGCGGGATAAACCAATTCGGCTGAAGGATTCATAACAGCTGCCTCAAGTTCTTCTTTTGCATCGGCTATGCTTTTGGCAAGAGTCTGTGCATCTGCCACCGTCTCGCCGGTACCTATGCTTATATCAGCCTTTGTGGTTGATGAAACAATCGGTCTTGTTCCGGCAGACTTATCTGTGAACAGCATATCGGAAAGTGATACAGCAGATGTACCGTCCTTGAGAGTGGTAAAGTTTACCTTTATCAGAATGAAATCCGCACTTACTTTTGTGCCTGCAAGCTCAGAGCCCACATTTGAACAAAGATAACTGAATGACACCTTTCCTGCCAAATCATCGTTTTTATACATCATGGATTTGAAATCACTCGGGATAACAAAATCCTTTACGCTGAGCAGAAACGGGTCATAATTCAGCACACCGTTAAATGCGTATATCGGTGCCGGAATCAGATCCGGATCTGTTTGTCCCATAGCATCCTTGGTGGAAACGGCAACAGTTACTGTTACCGTTTCACCAATCTGATAGGACGTACCGCTTGCAGGCCTTGAAGCCTCAAGTGCTATGCTGTAGCTTACGCCGCTGTCCTCGTCTGCCGCCGTCGTCACAATGAAAAGTGACGAGATCATCGCTATGCAAAGTATTAAACTGATTATTTTTTTCATACCGTCTCCTTACCCAGCGATTTTGTGCATGAGAATCAGCTGTGAGTCAATAACGTTGATCACGCCGTCACCGTTTACGTCTCCGCGAATGAGCGACGATGCGTCAAGTCCGCTTTGAGTGTTTCCGTGGAATGTTTCAAAAGTGAGATTCATATCAATAAAGTCAACTGCTCCGTCGCCATTGTAGTCGCCTTTGATAAGAACCGCTGCTTTATCATCCTCATCTTCACTCTCCGTAATCGAAAGATTAGCGAGCACTTCTTCCTCGTCCGTACCGTTTGCGAAGGATGCGACATAAGTATTGTCACCTGCATAGTAGAACAAGGTTTCCTTACCGTCAATCACGGTTGTTACCGATGAAATATCGTCCTTATCAATGATAATTGCAATCTTTGAATAGCTTGCAAAGTCGGTTCTCACAGTGTTAACGCTTACCTCAGCGCCTTCATCGCCAGCGCCAACGCTTACCTTGCGCTCGGTTACCTCAATAACGATAACGTCGGTAAGCGTACTCTTGTGAACCTGTCCGTCAAGTTCAAAGGAGGCAACCTCGTAGATAACGCTTATTGCGGTTTCACCGGGCACGAGAGCCGTCAAGGTGCCCTCGTTGAAGCTGATAATGTTCTGCTCGTAAAGAATCTTCCACGAAACGTCATCCCCCTCAAGCGCAACACGGTTTGAATCGTATATGCCGAACGCGCTGAGATTTACTGTTGTTCCGACGGGAATGGTTATCTTCTTCACATCGTTAACAATTGCAGTTTCCTTATCTGCTGTAAGCTCAACAGAACCGAAGTCTGAAAGCGAAGGAGTAACAAGATGTATGAGAAGTGTTGTCTCGTTTCCGGCTTTATCAGCGGCAACAAGCTTGAGCTCGGTCTTGCTTCTGTCTGCTGTGATCTTGCGGCTGACAGTGAACGAGCCGTCCTTGTTTAAGGTAATGCCGTCAGTTGTGCCGTCAAGTGTCAGGGTAGTATCCGGATCGGTAAGACCGCTGAAGCTTATAAGTCCGTCGTCGCCGACAACCACATTCTGCATGCTTACTGCCGTATATTCGTCATCCTTTTCGATGTTCGCCGAAGCCTCCTGACCAACCGTCAGAAGAGGTGCCGTAGTGTCAACTACGAATGCGAACGCAGCTTCCTCGTGAATACGGCTGTCGGTGGTATCATACTCGGGAGTTACAGCATAGAAGTCGATTACATGATCACCCTCGATAAGCGGAACGCTTACTGTGTGTACCTTCTTGCATTCGGTCGAGTAAGACTTTGTGAGAGTGTCTGCCACGATGAAGAAGTAGACATCTCTGTCAAAGGTATATGTTGCCTCAAAGGTATCAACACCCTGTGCAGACTTGGAGTCATCAATATTGCTTTCAACGCTGAGAAGCACAGGAGTCTGCTTTTCGGGCATTACCAATGCATTGGAATATACCGATTCGTTGCTGTAATAAATCTTGTCATCTTCGTATCTTACGGTGTCTATCGCAACATAGTAGGTGTTGCCGACAACAAGTCCCTGGTTCTCACCGAAGTAGTAAACATCGTTCTCATATTCGCCGGTCTGTGTGTTATAGAACTTCTCGCCAACCTCCTGCTCAAACACGCCGTTTTCTATAACGTTCATGTTTTCGTCGAGAATGCGTATGAGATATGCATTGTATTCCACGTCGTTTTCACGCTCGATTTCAATACGGAGATCGCCGTCACCGCCGTAGGATATAGTCACATCGTCAACATTCTCGGGAAGCTTATCGTTTTCGAAGGTGAACGCGGTTTCATTCATCGCAACCGACATACCGCCGACATCCTGTGAAAGCATGCATACAACGTAATATTCACCGTTAATAAATGTGTCGGGAATATCAACTACCACGCTTCCGTCATGCATGTTTTCGAGTTCAAAACGTCCGAGCGAGATAAGACCGGTATTCGGGTCTGCCACGTTCTGACGAAGGCCTGAAAGTGCATTCGGATTCTCTGTGATATAAACATCAAGCGCACCGGGGACATCGCTCTCACCGTCAACATCATAGTTTACGGTAAGCTTATAGGGATTTGACGCATCGTAGCTGTATGTTACACCCGCAAGATCGGGAAGATCGTCAACGCCGTTTACCGCGAAATCAGAAACAGTTACGCCGTCAGTAGCAATGGAGAGTGTCCATTCACCCTCTTCGAGAAGTTCCTTATCGGTTACAGTGATGTAAATATACTTCTGTGCACCCTCACCGCGGTCATTGATAAGGAAGTTACCGCCGCCCTGTCCGTCATCGGGAATCATCTCGATCTGTCTTCCCGAAGGAGTGAGCAGAATGATTTCCTCAGCCGTGGGGAACTTAACTCCGTCAAAAGGCACCTCAAGAAGGAGTGCATCCTCTGCGGTGGGATCAAATACCTTCTTTATAAGTATATCCCCTGCTCTGCCGCTGTCAACCTTTGTTGAAGTGAGTCGGCGCAGGTTTGTACCATAAAGCGCAGTACACTGAACATAGTTACCGTTCTCATCGTAATAAGAGGTGTCAAATGCCTTTATAGCATCTCCTCTGCCGCTAAGATCGATTCCCTGTCCTATTTCCCAGTCTCCGCCCCAATAGTAGATGAAGCCAAACTTGATACCGATAATCTTAAGGTTAGCACCAATAAAGTCGGTCGAGCCTGCCGCTTCAACTCCGCCAAGCTCCATGCCGCCTATCAGCGGTACGGATTCGGGGACACCAAGAGTTGCATAATAGTATACGTAGAAGTAATCCTTACGGATAGTTACGGTCATACCGCCCTTCATAAGTCCTTGGAGCAGTGTTCCGTTTCCGTAAATATTAATGTTGAAGTCTGGCTTCCAGCGTATATTCGCGCCTGCCTCCAGCTTCAGAATCTTTCCGTCGTCATCGTTATTGAGAGTTACCTCACCGGTGAGAGAAACATGTTCAAGGTTAAACTCAACCTCAAATACACCATTAAAGATTTCCACAAAGCTCAGGTCAATACGTCCGTAGATTGTGGGAAAATAGAGTCCCTCATCCTCGTCCTTGTCTTTAAGAGTTTCGGCAAGGTCGGAAATACCGAAGCCGCCTCCGGTGATAAATACACCGGGAATACCGAACAGGGGAACCTTTACGGCATCCAGACTGAGATATGCCTTAACTTCATCGGGGTAGTATCTTTCTACACCCTTTCTTGTAATCTGCTTGAGCATGAGAGTTACTTCACACTCAAAAAGATTCTTTACCTCAACTCCGAAATCAAAACCGAATTCCTTGTCTAAAGTATTGATATAAACCGTAGCCTCAACACCGAACTTATTCTTGAATACTCCTCCAAGAACGTCGGCAGGAAGACTTACAGAAAGCGAGGTATTGATTCCGACGAAACCGGTTTCGTATTCTCCGGTCTCCTCGTTATAGGATTTGTGACCGAAAATTATGTCTTCGATCTCTGCGGTTATTTCACCGTCATCGGGTTCATCTTCAATCTTACCAAGGCTGTTTACATACTGTCCAAGCTTGGAGTCGGAAGTGGTAAGTGTAAGCTGTGGGGGATTATCTCCTGAAGGAAGTGTGAGTCCGACTTTGTTTCCGCCGGAACTGCTTCCGCTACCGGAGTTGGAATCGTCGGGCTTGGTCGAGTCACCGGGTTTGGTCGAGTCACCGGGTTTGGTCGAGTCGCCGGGCTTGGTCGAGTCACCGGGTTTGGTCGAATCGCCGGGCTTAGTTGAGTCACCGGGTTTGGTCGAGTCACCGGGTTTGGTCGAATCGCCCGGTTTGGTTGAATCACCCGGTTTGGTTGAATCACCCGGTTTGGTCGAATCACCCGGTTTGGTCGAATCACCCGGTTTGTTAGAGTCATCGGGCTTGGTTGAATCGCCCGGCTTGTTAGAGTCATCGGGCTTGGTCGAGTCACCGGGTTTGCTTGCATCAGCCTGCTTCTTCGCCTTTATCGGCAGAGAAACCTTACCGCCGAAGCTGATACCGTAGAGATCGTCGTCTCTTGTAAGCTGGCCGTATTTAAGATCGATAAGAAGTCCGCCGATATACTGAATTATCGAGCCACCGATACCGAGCTGAAGTGTAAATGCTTCCTCCGCATCCTCTGCCTCGAGGGTAGACATCACGCCGTCCTTACCCTCAAGACTCCAACCGTTATGCCAAACGGTTATCGAACCTATAACTTTAATTCGTCCGTTTCCTGAAATAACAGCGGTATTATCTTTTTGAGTACTCCACCAGTCACCCTCAATTGACATAGTAAGCGGTTCTGCACCGTCATATACAAGAAGGTTGTTGATAGTTACGTCGCCGTCAGTAGTGTTCGCCTGATAGAATAACTTGCCGTTTTCATTCATATAGCGGATCTTACCTCTGACGACAGCCATTATTTCGCTTGTTTCAGGGTCAAAGGTGATAGAGTCATGCTTAAGACCGCGTCCGATGAATTCGCCTTCTTCAAACTGCTTTAGCTGTTCCTCGCTGATAAATGAAACAAAATCGTAAGCCGGATAGTTATCTTTTTCAAAGCGGACCATTGCCACAAGACCGTAGCTCTGTGCACGGTAGCGCTCATCATCAGACACCGAGAGAACCTCTGCCGCAATAACCTTGCTTGTAAGCTCATCCTTCAACTGCTTATCGGTTAAATGCAGTTCGATCTTGTAATCACCCACCGAGAGTGACTCATCGGTAGAGAAGGTAATCGTCTTATAGGTTTCGTTCGGGAATGCTATAGTGCTCTTGTCAATTCTCACCTTGTGGAAGCCCTTGATGAGATAGAGTTCCCATCCGGTAGAAGCCTTGAGAGCCTTGAGAGCCTCCATATCGCCGGAAACAGTGATGTTCTTTTCGCCATCGGTATATACCATTTTAGGCGAAACAGACGTCATCTTAACGTCGGGAAGCACGCCGTCAACACCGGGGACAAGTACATTCTTCTGCGACGAATATGTTGCCTGCGTCCATTCGATTTCAGACGTGTATTCAGTAGCAGATACGTTTACTGTAATATTTTTTGACGTAAGGTTTGCCTCAGGTGAAACCACAACGGTTCTCTTTATGGTTTTAACAGTTCCCTTCGGTATACCCATATTAAGGATTTCCACACCGACATATTCTCCGTAAGTTAACTTCTCCTCGGATAAGCCGGAATCCTTGAATGTAAGTCCCTCTTCAAGGAAAATGTCAACCTGTGCGGTAATAATGTCGACAGCTCCGTCAACGCTGTTGTCAAGCGTTATGATAAGCTCGATCTCGCCGCCGTTCTCATAACCGTCGCCCTTACTGTTAAGCTTTACAGAAGGAACGTTAACGCTCATGCCGAGATGCTCTTCACTGAGGTCAGCGGTAAAGTTACCGATACCGTAGAGCATTTCCATTGTTCTCGATCCGCCTGCCGCAACCTGTTCTTCAGACCAGTAGATCGCGGTTGCGGTGTCGGGAACTCTGTGTGCATTTGAGTAGTTGGAGAAATCGCAGCTCGCATCGGGAGTGTAGTCATATCTCGTGTTTGCGAGATTTGCCCAGTGACCCACGATAACCTTATCGGGAGTGGTGTCACTCTCACCGCTCCAGCCCTTGAGCATTGCATACGCCATCTTCTTGGTGTTTGCAAGAGAATCCACGTATGTAAGCTGCTGGGGCATATTTCCTGCCATATCGGAATATTCGGTTTCCACAATGGTAGGCGAGAAGATCTCGCTGTTGATAACGTAAGGCGCATCAACCTTGGAGTCGAGCGCGTTATCAAGCAAGAGGCGGATACCGACTTCGCCGGGGGTATCGTTCATGTTTACAACTGTGTAACCGATACCTACGTTTCCGGCAAGATCACTGTCTTCTATCTCGGAGATGATAACATTCTGCGTAATGAGATAACCCTTAACGCCCCACGAAACGCTCATCAGTCTGCCGCCGTTTGAAATAACGGGGGTATAAAGATCGGTTTCGATACCGAAATAGCTGTAATCCTGTCCGAATATGTAGTCCTTGCCGTCGATACGTACCGTTGTATAGGACGTACCGTTGCTTCTTGCCGCCGCCTCGTTATAAAGAAGCGGAATATTGTTGTCAAATGTCTTCTGCGGATGACCCTCTTTGGTTTCCACAGAGAACGCTCCCGTGTCCGCATCGTATGCGAAGCGGACATAATCGTTTGCGATCTTATATACGCTTCCGCTTATCAGTGACTCGATACCGAGAGCCGCCGCACTTTCGGCGAGAGTCGGTACCATCATAAAGATGACAAGCAGAATTGATATAATTCTTTTAGAAAGCTTCATTTGTTACTCCTTTCACTCAGCCGTGTCAACGAATACCGTAATGGTAAAGTAGTCGCGCTTATCGGTCTGAACAAATACGGTATACCAACCGTCCTCAAGGTCACGTGCAACGAATCTGCCGTTATATGCGGTAAGGGGTGTACCGAGAGTCTTCATCTGACCCATGGTGTATATACCCTTAGCAAACTTAGCGTAAGCAACGCCGCCGAAATTCTTCAGGCTTATCTCGATATCGTCTGTATCAACAGTAATAGCATTTGCGCTGTTGGGCATCTTGCCGTTAATAAGAGCAATAGTATCATAGAAGCCGATAAGTCTTACGGTTCTGCGAAGCTGTGTCTTGTTGCCTGCATCGTCGTATACGGTGTAGGTTATTGTATACGGCTTTGTTCTGTCAAACACGTTTGCGCTGATGTCATCGGGATTGAAGTCACCAAAATCAATTTCAACCTTATCGGTAAGGTCTGTGCGTGTATTCTGGAATATATCATACGCCACGAAATCGTAGAACTTCGACTTGTCATACGCAAACTCGGGATCGCGTCCGCTCGTCATGCCTTCGATGAAGATAAGCTCGTTATTTCCTTCAAAGGTGAGTGTCGGAGCCTCTTTATCGATGATCTCGATGTCAACGCCGTAAGAAGAAATTGTGCCGTTTACAGCCGCAAGGTTGAATGTAAACAGACCGTTTTCAGCGTAAATAAGGCTGTTTGCCTTACTCTTTATGTCCTTGCTTCCGAGAATGGATGTGTCCTTATCGGTAACAACCGTAACGGTTACATCTCTGTTTGTGGTCTTATAGACGTCGGAAGCTACCGTGTAACCGGCTTCGGTTCCGCTTGTATCCTTACCTATTTCAAGTGTCTTTTCGAAGGTCTTCTTCTCCCAAACACCGCCGTCGTTTCTTTCAAGATACTCATAGCTCCAGGAAACACTCTTTATTACCGGAGCCTTATCGTCTATGCCGGTAACGGTGAGCTTAATAGTCTGGGAAATTCCGGATTCATCAAAAACAGTGAATGTGTAATCACCGTTCTGCTTAACTGTGAAGGTCTTGTCTGTGGTGTATGTTATACCGTCGTAAACCACCGAAAGCTCAGACAGCTTGCGGTATATATCAATCGGCATGCCGTTCTCGTCAAGCTTCTGTGCAAAGGAAATTTCAACGCTGAGCTCATCCTCTGCGAGAGTTGCAATAGCCTCGAGAGACGGAGGTTCAGCATAGATATTGTTAACGCTGATAACGCTCGCACCTTCATTGCCGTAATCGTCAATGTAGAATACGCTTACATATCCGCTCTTCTTGAATCTTATCTCTGTTGCACCGGGAGTATAAACGATATCATACTGACCAAGGTTGTCGGAACGCTCAATTCCCGTTACAGTAACATTGGACTTTGAGAACTCCTCGATCTTTACAAGCACGCTTCTCGCGGTAACAGTTGTGGGAGGAGTGCTGTAGGAAAGCCTTACAATTTCGGGCTTCACCTTGTCGATATTGGAAACTGTAATCTGCGCCGCGAACTCATTTCCTGCGGCATCGTATGCCGTTACGGTGTAGTTGCCGGAAAGCGGGATGACTACGCTGTACTCGTTGCCAAGCACCTCGTCGTTCCATTCCATAAGCTCACCGGATGAGTTGCGAACCTCTGCGTAAACTATCTCATTTACGTTATCCTTGTCTGCGATAGTAACGAACGCGGTAATATCCTTGTTGGTCTTGTTATAGTTTGAAAGTGTCCATTCGATAGTTCCGCCGTCGTTATCGTAAAGCTCATAGGAAACTGTCTTTTCTGCGGTATTTCCTGCCGCATCGGTAAACTCAAAGGTAAACGAATTCTTTTCGTTTGTGAGTACAGTTTCAGCCTGCGTTCCGTTATTGGTTACGCTGAGTGTCTTATCGGAGCTCGGGAAGCTTACAACTGCCTTTACCGCGCGGTAATATTTGCCGTCGGTAATCGGCTTCCACTTGCCGAGATAATTCTGGTAGTAGTAGGAAACGGTATAGTGAGTACCCTCAACAATCGGAGTCTTGTCGATATTGGTAACGGTATATGTTTCCTCATAGGTCATGCCGGCTTTGTTGGTAACGATATAAGTAACGCTGCCGTTTTCCGCAAACTCAACGCTGTCGGTTGTCTTCGCGCCAAGCTCCTCGCTCTTTCCGTCGACAATTCTCACAACGGATGCGATACCGCTTTCACCGTCGCCAAATGTCGCGTTTACGGTAACATTCTGATTTGTGGGAGTGCCGTTGGCAATGTCAGCCTTGAAGGAAACTGTCGGAACAGTTTCATCGAATACAGAGGTATAGATTACCTCATCCTGATAGCGTTCAGCCTCAATGCCCTCTGCGGTGTATGAGATGAAGCCTACGTTCTTCTCAACAGAGCCGTCGTGAAGGGCTGTGAACACAAGCTTTGTGTAAACGGTCTGTTCGGACTCGGTTACATATACTTCGGATTTTTCCTCATCAAAAACATATCCGTTAAGAACAGCATCTGAAAGATCAAACGTCTGAAGCTCGTAATCGGGATTACCGGTTATAACAAGCTCTATAACATCGTCCTCGGCAAAGGAAGTGAACGCCTCGTTTTCTATCTTTTCGCCGTTCTTATAAAGCTCATATACAAGCTTGAAGCCTTCAATAAACGTGGAATCGGATGCAAATGTGAGAGTGTATGTGCGATTTGCCTCGTCGACCGCGTAAATCTTCTGCTCTGAGTTATCGCTTGCGGTTCTTGTAATCGAGCTTACGTAAACTCTGTCGCTCTGGCTTGCCGCGATCTGCTCATTTTCAGCATCGCTCTCGCCGTTTGCAAGCGAAGGATTCAGCACTGCGAGCGGCACATTAAAGTCAAGCGTTACCGCAGCAACGGATTTGGTTATCTCGGGAGTACTTACATTCGAGATAATCTCCGCCTCAGCGTCAACCATGCTGAAGGTGTTGTTCTCGGGGCGAAGCACATAAGTGTTGCCGAGCATATCGGTGCTCATTACGGCAAGGCCCCATTCCCCGTCAAGTCCGCGCAGCGTCATGCTGTAGGTTGTAACACCGTTTGCCGTAAGCTTTTCAACGATAAACTTCGACTTGTTTGCATCGTAGAGATTGAACGCTTCATCGTCGATAACGCTGTCGGCGCTCGGGTCCTTTACGAGAGCAAAATTCGTTATAACGGAGTTTGCATCCGCAACAGTAACTGTCATATTGACATCCGTACGTGCACCGCTCTCGAAGCTCTCGCTCTGTGCTGTTATTTCGGGAGCGTCCTTGTCGATGCAGGTCACGCAGATCGGTACGCGGACCTCATTGCCGACCGCGTCGGAAAGAACTGCATATGTGTCAACATTGCGCTTTACTGTAAGCGTATACTCAATATCGCTTTCCTTTACAAGGGATACGAGTGAATTGTTGATTGAAAGGTTTGTAACACCGTTTGCGTCGTTTGCTTTTACGGTTACGGTTACATCATCCTTGGTGGGATTAGATGTGCTGTATTCAACGTCAAAACCGGGAGCTGTGGTATCGTAAATAATCTCGTAAGCATAAACGTCGCTCACAAGTGATATTGCGGGATCGGCAGTGTTGCCCTTCTCTGCACACGCAACCTTGAAGTAAAGAGTGTTCTTGCCCTCAGTGAGAATCACGGGGGATACGATTACAGAGTTCTGTGCAAGATAGTTACCGAAAACCTCCATGGGCTCTGCAAGAGTGGTCCACGGACCGAAGTTGATGCCGTCAGTCGATACCTGATATTTTACGAACTGCTCAGATGTAAGATCCTCTGCACAGATCATGTTATCAAGCACCTGGAGATATACGGTATAGTCCTGTGTGGGTGTTACGGAAATACCGTCAAGCTTCACAGCAATATCGTCGCCTGCAGAAGCAATGGTCGGCTTCTTTGCACGAATCGAGAAGCTGTCGGGAACAGCATATGTAGCAGCGTCACCGTTTACGTCAGTTGCGGTTATCACAAGATAGTAAACGCCGTTTTCGTCAGGCTGAAGCTTGATGCTCTCGCGAACACCGATCTTGCCGTCGCCGTAAACAGTAGGTGTAAATGTTCCCTCTCCTGTGAGCACGCCGTCATTTGTATAAATCTGATAAGCAGCTTCCTTAACACCGGAAACGTCCTCGATTACAACAGTCGCCTGCTGAAGTCTCTGCGGCTGGGAGTATATGCTCTCCCAAGAAACGTCGATTACCGGAGCAAGATTATCGAAGATATAATTCTTCTCAAAGGTCACATTGTTGCCCGATCTGATTTCGGTTACCTTATACTGCAGCTTATATGTGCCGTCAAGAGTAACCGCCACACCGTCGTCGCCGTACTGTACTCCGGCACCTACATCCTGTCCGTTATACAGAATATAGCTTTGTGTTATCGGGTTTGCATTTGCGGAAACGGGGATCCAGCGGTACTCGGTCTGGTAAATACCGTCAATACCGTCAACTGTTTCTTTAAAGGAGATATCGAAATTCTTCTTGGAAACAAGATTCGAGCTTGTTTCGATTGTATCGGTTGTCTCATAGTTGTAAATCTTCATGTCAGAGGCAAACTTTATAACCTCTGTTTCGTTGCCTACGCTGTCTTTTGTGAGGATGTAGAGATCACCCTCGAAGCTTTCTTTAAGCTTTGTGGAAATAACGATTGTCGGAAGCTTGCCGGTTTCGTCCGCTTCAACGAAATTCCACTTACCTATGGTAGTGTCAATCTCGCCGGTTATTGACTCTGCGTCAAAATCGGGTAAACTCTCGCCGCTCGGAACAAATACATAGTAAAGTCTTGCCCACGAAGCGAGTGTATCTCTGTAGGAATTACAGAAATCCGTAAGGGTGAAATTATACTCGGTATGCTTTACCTTCTGCGCATCCTGATACCAGCCGCTTTGAGTGAGCTCATATCTCGGAGCAACCGAGTCGATAAGCACGTTTTCAACTCTGCTGTTTGAAATAGGGTTGCCTGCATCGTCATAGCCGTCGAAGACGAGCGTATAAGCACCCTCGGATGCAGTTGCCGTCTTGAGCGTTATCGGGAAATCTGCAAGAGTTGAGGTAGATACCGGAACAGTTACATTAAGGTAAGAGCCGGTGCTGCCGGTATAGTTGTTTACCGGCACCTTGGTTGTGCCGTCGAGAAGCGAATAGTTAACATAAGCCTCATCGTCTGCAGGATGCGGAGCGGTGTTCGACTTATAAAGCTGTTCACTTGCACTTACGTGGAAGGTGTGCGAGGGCGCGATATTGTTTGTAATATCGAGACCGATACCGTCCTTGTCGGTAATGCTTACAGTAGGCTTCTGAGTATCCACCTTAAGTGTGGATATGTAGTAATCCCATGTGGTGCTGCCGCTGTTAAGCTTGTAGGTTACATTATTATATTTGGTAGAAACATTTGTAAGGTGGAGATTTACACCCTCACCGTTGCCGTTAAAGTCTGCTGGAACAGTTCCGGTGAATACGATCTTCTTGCCGTCGCTGGAAGGCGCATAGTTAAGATCGGCAAGCTTAACGCTTGTGCCGTTGCCACTGTAAAGCGCCGCATTGCAGCTAAAATTGCTTACAAGCATCTTTATCTCTGCATCGGACATCGAGGACACACAGTGAAGCGATGTGGGAGAAACCGTAATGGTAACGTTCTTCTTTGCGCTGTTCACATAATCGTAATCCTGACGTGCTGTGAATACGGGGGTTTCCGAGTAGCTTACCTTACCGATATCGAAGCACTTACGGTAGATTGTAACGGTTTCGACATGTGTGTGGTAGGAGTCACCTTTGTTGAAATGCTCGCCGGCATTTGACGAACGGGCGGGAACGGAAAGCGTGAAGTTGAGAGTTGCCTTACCGATTCCCTTCGCTACCATCTCGTTGTAAATAGTTTGATACGAAAGGCTCAAGCCTCCGGCTTTATCGGAAGTCGGCGCCTTGAAAGCGTTTGTAAATATTGCTGTTGTACCGGCATTGAAGCTATTGCTGAGCTCAAGCTTAGCCGGATCGTCATATGCAAAGATGTTGTATGTACCGTACTGGTCGGTTACCTTTCCGTCCCAACTGAGGGAGAACGTTCCGGTGGTATCGTCGCCAATGTAAATGGTTCCGTTTGAATTAGGACCCGCCCAGTCCCACTTGTTAAAATTACCAACGGAGGTAAAGTTACGTCTTGTAGCATAGCTTACGTCGATCTCGCTGCTGTCCCCTTTTTCGAGAGAAACATCAAAAGTGACAATCGTCGTTGGCTGTGCGCCGTCAACATATCCGCTTCCGTTAAGCAACGGAAGATGTACGTCGAAGTTTCCGGGCTTCCAAAGAGTACCGGCACCGCCTCCTGCATTGTATAGGTGTGCGCTTTTGATCATCCAGGGGCAAAGCTGGAAATTGTGATAATACTCATCGTAATAGCCCTGCTCAAAGTCTTCGCCGGACTCATCACAAAGTGCTCTAATGACCTGGTTTGTGTGAGTTCTGTAACCTGCGTAAATATCTCCGTCAGTTCCGCCGCCGCTTGCTTTACGGGTCTGTATCTTAATTTTATACCTGAGAGTCGGAGTTGCCGCATCGACCTTTACCGCAAGTCCGCCGTTGTTAAGCGGAACGAATGCAATAAGCATCGCAAGCGTAAGAACAAATGCCATTAATCTCTTTTTCATGTTATCCTCCGTTTATTTCATTTATTATATCAAGCGCGGATATCGCCCTCTCGGGGTATCCCACCTCGAATAAATCGTTTCTCACATCAGGGTAATCGCTATGCCGTATAAGCGGCAGGTAAATCGCAATTCCCGAGTATTTGCTCTCCACAGCACTGCGCTTATAGTAGAGCGTGCTTTCAAGCGCTACAGCAAGATCGCTCAAATCCATGTCAAGCGTATCGAATACGATAAGCAGATCGTATTGGTCGTTGCCGCCGCTATCACCGTATGGGATAAGCCCTGCCGATGCAAGCTTTGCGGTGGGTCCGCCGCTGTTTAACTTTTCAAGCATCCGTGTGACCTCATCTGCCAGCGCCGTAATCTTGTCAAGCCGTATCACCGACATCATCACGTCTTCCCTATCCTGGGGTGCGTGAACCACGAATGAATCGACTATAAGTCTTGCAAGCTCTGCTGTCTGGAGCTTTGGATCGGCTGAAAGTGAATTCAGCCATGTTGTGTAGTAAATTCCGTCCGTTGGAGTGATATCCTCCGAGGCGATCATATATTCGCCAACATCCTTCAGAGCGTACGCTGTTTCAAGCGTTCCCATGAGGCAGGCATCGAACACAATAAGGTCAAGCTTTTGACCGAACGCGGCAAGTGCCGTTTGCATATCAGCAAGTGATAGAGCCGCGTCGCCGTTCAGCTCATCCCGTCCGAATCCACCGAGTGTTCCCTGCCCGTGATCCCAGAAGACAAGCACATATCTGTCTGCAATCACGTTTTCTTTGGCATAAACGAGGAAATCCTCGAGTGTCTGCCGCTCGCACATGTTCGCCCCCTCGAGGACTGTAATGTCGGTGAGCGAATTATCCGTTATGCGAAGCCGCTGTGTTTTTCCGTCGTGAAGCTGGGTGTTGCGGTAATTCTTGGTTCCGCCCGTCTGCATGAGTATCTCAATGTTGCCCGTTGGCGCATCGAGTATTTCGTTAATGTCCATTGAGAGCATGCCGAGCTTGCTTTCAAGATCGGATGCCACCGCGTATATGAGCACCGCGGTCTTCATATCCTCACGCGGCACTTTAGCTTTTGCAGCCGTGAAGTCACTCTGCGTAAACACTCTCTTTGACATAAGCTCTTTTGCAAGCGTTTTTGTTGAGCCGTGGAGCGTTGCGTTCAGCGCCGCATATGTGAGGCGTACCAACTCCCCTCTGGTGAAGGTGTCAGCACCCACATCAATCGCGAACTTGTGACGCGCGAATTCATACGCATCAGCGTATTTGAACTGTCCGCCAACGTCGTCGGAGTATCCGAGTGCACGAAGCAGCAGCGTTGAATACTGTCTGTGGTCAATCGGCATTGATGTGCCGAACTGTGTTTGGGATATGCCCTTTGTAATGTTGTTCTCATACGCATATCCGATGTAGGCATCCGCCCAACCGGCATCCGTAAACGGATGCTCAAAGTCACCCGACAGCGCTTCGTCTTCCTTGCCGAGCACTCTAATCAGAAGCGTTATAGCCTCGGCTCGTGTTGTGGTACGCTCAAGCTCGTATCCGTTTCCGGTTCCCTTAAAAAGACCGAGCTCTGCAAGGGCGTCGGCATACGGAGTGTTCACATCTGCCGCACAGACCGGAACCGATGTAAGCAGCATAAGCACCGCCACGAAAAATATTATAAATTTAATTTTTATTTCAGTCACCTCTTTCGTGCAAGCTAATTGGTTTGCCTTATGGGATATTTGCATACGCCGCATTCGGGCACTCCGGATTTCAAATCCTTGAAGTCGGCGTATTTACAAAACCAACAGCTTGTTATCGGTTTGGAAAGGCTATTACGTTTTGAAAAATGCTCACACACCGTCGAGCGAGTTATTTTAACATTAACCCGAGCAAATGCCGCATCTGCGCAACCGATGTTCATTTGTCCCTCCAAAAGCTGATTCAGTTTAGTTTAGTTTAGTTTAGTTAAATTATACCATATATTAAAACTATTAAAGCTCAGTCGGAATGAAATGCACTTTTAATGGAACGAAATGCACCTAAACCCATTGAAAAAAAATTGGGTTTCTGATATAATTATACTGATAAGTTATATCCTGCAAGCTATAGGGGGGATAATATTGCTGCGTATTGCGATTTGTGACGATATGCCGGATTTTCTGGCGCAGGCAAATTCACTGGTATGTGCGTGGAAGAAAGAATGCGAGGACGTTGTAACCGAGCTTTTTTCCGACGGTGATTCACTTATCGAAACCCACTTGAAGGATCCGTTTGACATTATTTTGCTTGACATAGTAATGCCCCTTATGAACGGAATAGACACAGCTGCACAGATACGCAAAAGTGACAAAACCGTAAACCTGGTCTTCCTCACCTCCTCCCCCGAATTTGCGATCGAATCCTATTCGGTGCACGCAAACGGCTACCTCTTGAAGCCAATCGACAAGGATAAGCTGTACGAGTGTCTTGATGATCTGTACGCAAGCATTGCAGACAATTCAAAGTATGTACTTATCAAAGAAGCCCCCTCTGTTCACCGCATATATCTTCGCAATATAGAATATGTCGAAGCGCAGGGCAAGCATGTAATTTTCTTCCTGTCAGACAAAACTCAGATTAAATCAAGCGAGCCGTTTTACATTTATGAGGATAAGCTCACCTTGCACGACGGCTTTTTCAAATGCCACCGAAGCTACATAATAAATATTTTCCGCATAAGCAAATATACTCCCAAGGAAATAACAATGCGCTCGGGTTGCCGCATACCGATATCAAGAACTGCCCACAAGGAGTTTGAAACGGCGTACTTTGAATTGACATTCGGAAAGGCGGGTAAAATATAATGACTGAAGCTGTTATGATACCGATACACGGATTTATAATTTTGCTGTTTGGCGTGCTTTTATCGGTAGGCTTTGCAGGCGTTTCGCTTACACGGAAAAATGTACTGAAAACGCTTCTTTTCTGCATTCTGCTTGGAGCGGTTCAAGGCATTCTTCTGCTTGCGCTCGATGAAAACATAGTGTGGAAAACCTACCCGCTTATCACTCACCTTCCCCTTGTACTGCTTATGGTATTTTCCTTTGGCAAACGCCCCGTCACCGCTATTATTTCGGTTTTCACATCGTATCTGTTCTGCCAGCCGGCAAAATGGTTCGGTGTACTCAGCTTTGCGATTTGGGACAGTAAAGTTGTTGAATACAGCGTGCGAATTGCAGTTTTGCTGATCGTTTTCGTTCTGTCGCTAAAATTTCTGTCGCATACGTTCGCGGAAATATTTGAAAAGGACACAAAGAGCGTGTGTATATTCGCGATAGTTCCGACAATTTACTATGTGTTCGATTATTCCACTGTTGTTTATACAAGTGTGTGGCTCGATAACAACCGCATTGCAGCGGAATTTTTACCGTTTTTCCTGTGCATTGTGTTTACGGTATTCTGTATCATATACTATGGGGAATATGAAAAGAAATCCGATGCCGAGCGCAAGGAACAGATAATACGTATCACCGTTGAAGAGCAGGCCAAGGAGCTTGAAGCGATCAAGCGCAGTGAGCGTGAAATAAAGATGCTGCGGCACGATCTGCGTCTGTTTTTAAGTACACTCGCAGTATGCGTTGAAACGGATAACAAAGATACCGCCATGGATTTGATAAGATCGTACACAGAGCAGGTTGACGCCACTAAATCCAAGCGCTTTTGCGCAAACGACACAGTGAATTACGTTCTTGCTGACTTTGCCGCAAAATGCGAGGCGCACGAAGTAAAATTTGTGCACGCAATCGGTGTTGACACCATATATGAAAATGAAATTATGATTTCATCCATTCTTTCCAACGCGCTTGACAACGCGCTCAATGCCGTAACAGAGCTTCCCAAAGAAGAGCGAAGTGTTTCGCTTACTCTGAAAATGGCATACGGCAAGCTTCTTCTCTCCGTGAAAAATCCCATAAGTAAAACGCCCGTCTTTACAAATGGGCATCCGGTATCCAACAAAAAAGGTCACGGATACGGCACGCAGAGCATCCGGTATATGACGGAAAAGCTTGGCGGTAACTGTCAGTTTACTGTAGACGATGAGATTTTTATAATGAGAGTTATAATATAGTATCACTGCATATACAACGCAAAAAGGGCGACCGTTACGGTCGCCCTTCTCGATTTCTGCCAAATGGCATTACTGCAAAATTTATTTATCTTCTGACACTAATACCTGCTACACCAAGGATAACCTCGTTGGCAACAGCTTCTATCTTTATGCTTGCGAGTTGCTTATCGGGATCAATTCTGATTCTCTTAACGGTAGCATGGTTGAAATCACTAAAATAGAAAACTTCAGACTCGGTTGTCAGCGCACCGGTAAGCCAGTCATCTATGCTAAGCGGATAAACAAGCTTGGTGTCTGTCGATGTACCGTCAGCATAGGTAACAGTTATGCGGGCATTCTCCACATAAGCATGCAGGTGGAATGTGCTTGCAATAAAGAGAACTGCCACTTCCTGTCCCTTTCCGTCAAGCGGAACAGTAATGTCCGTCGGGAAAACATCAAATATAGAAACACAAGCCAGATTTTCGTTTTCAGCAGGTGTTGCAAACGGTATTCCGGACGGCGAATAAACCGTGCCGCCCGAATTTCTGAAATGCGAATCGTCAACACATACAGTATGCCTGCCGGCGTGATTATAGTTATGCGAGTAACGGCCGTTCTGGAATATGCTCATAGAATATCCCTTCGGTCTTGGGCTCACATAAGCCTGATCATGCACTTCTGTCATACTGCAGTTAAAGAACTTAATGATGTCCACAGTCTCAAACGGCTTATCTTCAATCGGCTTATATGCGATTTCTTCGCTCACAATATCGTAGTCAGCGGCAAGCCAAGCATCATATTCACCGGACACAGCGCGAATGAACAGAGTGTGATCTCCTGCCACATCCTTTGCCCTTGCATAAATCTTGCTGCCAACTATCTTGATGTCCTCAAGAGTTTCCGACACGTCAAACACATCGACAATGTCAGCCCCTTTAACCTCAAAGGCAATTTTATTTCCTGCGAGAACAGAATCCGGATATACAAGTGTCGGAACAGCACCGCCACCGTGCATTACACGAAGCTGGAATCTGCCAACCTTATCCACTTCAAACATAAGGAAGCTGTTATTCGGAGCAGCAACGATCTCGTAAGAAATCGGCTCACCGTCGAGTAAAACAGTTTCAACTCCGATGGAACGCATGGGAATTCTTATAACCTTCTTCTCTGCTCTGTCGGTGTGAATATTGAAGATTTCCTGATTGCCTCTTCTTGTATACTGAAGCGCAATGTCCTTGAGTGTCAAGCTTGCATGCTCCCAATCGTTCGGGAACCCGGGTTCAATGTGTATGCAATCATCGAGATTGTTAATTCTGATACCAAACAAGCCCTCAATCACAAGACGCAGATACGTGCTCGACACGTCCGAGAAATCAAGGTCACCGAGATCGCATGTACCTCTTGCGGACTGAACGTGAGGTGCCATACCGGGGTTTCTGCCGGTATAATAGCAATCCGCAATACCGTCAAGAATCTTCTTTGCCGCCTCTTTAAGACCGAGCTTGTAATATACAAGCGACAAATGTGCATTTTCCTGCGGGAATATTCCGCACTGTGAATACTGCTTGGGCAGCCAGTTGGAGGAATAGCAAAGTCTTCCGCCATTTCCGGGGGTTTCAATGCTCTTCAAGTGATTTTCTGTAAACTTAAGCGTTCTGTATGCCTTGAAGTCATCGATCATCTCGGAGTCCATTACATGATATACCGTTGGAAGCTCCACGGACGGATGTATCAGACAGTTGCCAATGGTGTCGAGATATTCTGCAATAACACCTTCGTTTGCGATCCACAGCTTTTCGTTGAGCGCTTTCTTGATCTTCTCGGCTTGCTTTGCAAAATGCTCTCCGTCACGGCCGATTCGCTTTGCAATTTTAGATAAGACTAAATTTGCACGGTAGTTGTATGCAGTTGACTGTGCACAGCCTGCACCGTTATAGTTATGACCGTCGGAAATCCATGTGTTAAGTATGCTCTGATAGAGCCCGTCATCATCCGGGTCAAATATTCTTCTCTCATACTCTACCATTGAGCAGAGATCGTCATAGTACTTCTCTGCAAGCTCAAGATTTCCCGACCACTCAATGTAGTAGAGCATCATGTCAAGAGCACATTCCTGCATGTTATACGGACCGTACATCGGTTTGCCGTCTTGTCCGATGGATGCCGGAAGTCTGCCGACTTCATTCTCAATCTTATGCCATCTTCCGTCAAACTTGCCTTTGCCATCAGGACCGGGTATGGTGTCATACCAAACACGCTCATTGGCTATATCACCGCGTTTGATATGGCTGAGCCACATTGCCATGGTTGTTTCAACTCTGTCACCCCAACCGAGAGCGGTGGGAGCGTACCAGTTTCTCCAGCCGAGGAACGGGGTATGGTAAGCAACGGCTCCGTGGTGGAAGGAATCCTTATGCCATGATGCATCAATTGCCATAACGGTGGGCGCAATTGTCAAATCAAGGGTGTTCTCGGGAGTTGCAACATCAATGCACGAATACTTTTGATACAGCTGCTGCTTTATGTACCCTATGGGATCCTTCATTGCAAGCCACTTGTTTAAAGTATCCTCATCGGAATTGTATATAGCGATAATATATCCGTCAAGTGTTTCACCGGGATTGATCGGTGCCGAAATCTTTACAACATTGTCATCGTTATTTTCAGGTGCATTTCCTAAAAATGTGCTCGGGTATGGCTCTGACATCGCCTTCGCCGAACCGAAACTGAAATCTGCCGGAAAGCTCGTGGCAACTCTCATGGTTTTGCCGTCAGTATGCATTACACAGGCACGGTTTTCGCCAATCTCAACAACATTTCCTTTCGTATCGCTCGAAGCAAAATGACGCTGCGGTACACCTTTATATTCAAAACGTCCGGCACGAGCCTTATCGCCAAGTCCGCCAAAGCCTGCGGCGAACAAAACTCTCTGGTCCGTGCTTATTCTGTAATGAACCAAATAACCGTCATCAGGAAGTAAGGGATATGCCTCAATTTTCACACGAACATCCGGGAACCAAGGAGTAAGCTGAGCAAGCTCATACTCCATCCAGCCGTTTTTAAATTCAGCGCGAATATCCTCGGAATCGTGGAACCAGCGGGACATTGTGTCCATATCCTGCGAATACCAGAAGGCTCTTCGAACTCCCGGAGTCATCGCAAGTCCGCTGTTTAATATTCCGCATTTTTCATATAAAGTGACATAGGACTTTGTCCAGTCGGATATCGCGCCCATAAACTGAGGCGCATCACCTGCAAATGTAAAAAAGCGTTCCGGCTTATCGTCATTTTTGTGTGAGCCGTAGAGCATTCTATTAAAAATTTCAGAACTTCCGTTAATGGCAAATCCATTTTCAGTGGGTGAATAATGTGTATTTGTTCTCATAAAATCCCCTCCTAATCATTTTTTAATGCACATAATCTTGACAAATCATTGATTTTATTATACAATAATACTAAATAGAATGCTATTAGAATTTTATGCTTTTATAGCACAATTTCAAGGTGATAATGTGAACAAAATTGAACTTTATGAGAAAAGCCGATATACAAGCTCGGGTATTACTTTTATAGGATTTGATCAACCGAACTGTTTTCCGCTCCATTGGCATGAGCATATAGAGTTTCACGTTATACTCTGCGGAAGCTTAAAAATCAGGTGCGGCAGTCAGATTATCGATCTAAAAGAGCACGACTGTCTTATCATAAATGCCAACGAACTGCACGAAGGTATTGAAGAAAACAACTGCAAAAGCTTTAGGTTCAAGCTTCACCCTTCTTTTTTTAATCAAAAGCACTATGTTTTCAGCAACCTTATCCATGATGACACGGTCACCTCACTTATGCTCAAAATAATAGATCTGCATGATAACACCGATGACGCGTCTCAATACATGGTTAAAGGGCACATTTTTCATTTAATCGGGTATCTCTGCAGCAATTACGCAACAAAAGTACTCCAGTCCAATGCAGTACAGCAAAGCAATGAGAAAATCCAAAAAATGAACTTTGTTGCAAGCTATATGCATTCCAATTATGCATCTGAGATCCGACTCGAATCGCTTGCAGAAATGTCACACTACACATATTCGTATTTTTCGTCTGCCTTCAAGGAAGTCTTCGGCATATCTGTAACACAATATCTTCTTGCCATTCGCATCAACAAAGCATCCACGCTCCTTTTAACAACGAGTATGAATATAACACAAATAGCTTCCTTCAGCGGCTTCCCGGATTCAAACTACTTTGCAAGAGCATTTAAAAAAGAAACCGGCCTTTCTCCTTCCGAATACAGGAAGCGATTCCGCGGCGATGCGGAATAAGACGGAATTATAAAAACACCGCTTATGCTGATATGCCCCCCAAAAGTCATACACTTTTGGGGGGCATATTATTCGCATGGGCTTTCGCAAAGCGGATTGACAAAAGCTTCAATTAAACTCCTGAATAAGCCGCAAATCCGCAGTCGATGGGAAGCACGGTGCCTGTGATTGCGGATGCCGAACGGTCATCACAGAGGAAAAGTGTCGCTCCGAGAAGCTCTTCCGCGTTTACATATCTTCCCATAGGAGTACCGTTTAAAATCTTCGCGCTTCTTGCGGTGGGTGTGCCGTCCTCGTTAAAGAGAAGCTTATAGTTCTGTGCAGATACCAGGAAGCCGGGGGCAATAGCGTTGCATCTGATTCCGGTACCGGCAAAGTGAGTTGCAAGCCACTGTGTGAAGTTGGAAATTCCCGCTTTTGCCGCAGAGTACGCCGGAATTTTGGTAAGAGGAGTGTAAGCATTCATCGAAGAAATGTTGAGTATGCATCCTGCCTTCTTGTCTACCATATCCTTTGCAAAGGTCTGCGTGGGAAGCAGAGTTCCCTGGAAATTCAGCTTGAATACGAAGTCAACACCGTCAGCCTGAAGATCAAAGAAGGATTTTCCGCCTTCCTTTGCTTCGTGCTGATACTCGTTGTCGGTGGTTGCACGGGGATTGTTGCCGCCTGCTCCGTTTACGAGGATATCACACGGGCCAAGGTCGGCGATAATCGCCTTGTGCACCTCTTCGAGCGCCTCGGGATCAAGTACGTTCGCCTTGTAGCCGTTGCAAACGAATCCCTCTGCCTTGAGTTCAGACGCAAGCGCGTTTACTGCATCTTCGTTGAGATCAAGAGCCGCAACCTTTGCGCCGGACTGCGCGAATGCTCTCGCCATAGCGCCGCAGATGAGTCCTCCGGCACCTGTAACGACAACTACCTTGCCGCTGTAATCTATGTTAAGTGGAAGCTGTATCATTTTGTTTTCTCCTTATTTATTAAATTTATCAAGACTGTCCCAAACGCCGAGCATGTACATAATGCCAAGCGCACGGTCATAAAGTCCGTATCCCGGGCGGACATTACCAGGGCCTTCATCCCACAGGTGTCTGCCATGGTCGGGACGGATGTATCCTTCAAAACCGCAGTCGTGATATGCTTTTAATATCTCGAGAATGCCCGTATCACCGTCGCAGTCGCGATGACTTGCCTCGGAGAAAGCGCCGTTCTCGAAATGCTTTACGTTTCTGATATGCGCGAACGCGATTCTGTCGCAGTGCTTGCGGACAATATCGGCTACGTTATTGTTAGGATCTGCGTTAAGACTTCCCGAGCAGAGTGTAAGGCAGTTATATTCGTCATCCACCATTTTGAGGAAGCGATCAATGTTGGCTTCGTTGATAAGAAGTCTCGGAAGTCCGAAAATATCCCATGGCGGATCGTCCATGTGTATAGCCATTTTAATGTCGCACTCGCGGCAGGTGGGCATTATTGCCTCAAGGAAATATTTGAGGTTCGCCCAAAGCTTTTCGTGATCCACGCCCTCGTAAGCCTTGAAAAGCTCGTCGAGCTTTGCCATACGTTCAGGCTCCCAACCCGGGAATGACATATTGTACTTCTCGGTAAAATCGAGAATATACTTCGCCATTGCGTTGTAGTCATCCTGAATCATGTTCTTCTCGTAGAAAAGCGCCGTGGAGCCGTCGCCTACCGGATGGAAAAGATTGCTTCTTGTCCAGTCGAAGATTGGCATGAAGTTGTAGCAGATAACCTTTACACCGAATTTTGAAAGGTTTCTTATGGTAGTTTTGTAGTTTTCAATATAGCCGTCACGCGTGGGCAGACCGATCTTGATGTCATCGTGGACGTTCACAGACTCAACAACGTCCATGTTAAAGCCGTATTCGTCGAGCTGACGCTTGACCTCGGCGATCTCGTCAATCTCCCAAACTTCTCCGGGCATTTTGTGATGGAGCGCCCAAACGATTCCCTCAACGCCGGGGATTTGCTTGATATCCGATAATTTGATACGGTCATTACCCTCGCCGTACCATCTGAATGTCATTTGCATTGGCATTTGTTTTCTCCTTTGGCTTTTTACTTTTATAACAACTCAAAAGTCATTCCATTATCCCTATTATAACACTTATTTTAGATTTTGTCGAGTACTTTATTGAAAATTTTCTATTTGCTAAGGATATACATTATTTGGTCGTCAAGCTAATAGGTGTCAGTGGAACCGCTTGCCATTGTAAAATCTCCTTAAATTACAAGGGGCGCGCACAATACTTTGCCGCCATGGATAGTAAAAAGGCGACAGACCGCCAATCAGAGCGGTCTGTCGGAGAAATAATTATTATTCGCCGTCAAAGCACATTTGTTCATTACCTGAAAGCAGGTGCGTGAGCCTCATTTGAAGCAAATGCATTGGGGCCGGGACTTGACATAGAGAAATACATTCTCGCCGCCTTGGTAGTACCAAAGTCACGGTTGGAGCCGGTTTCCTGCACCTTGTTGAAAGCATCGCGGAACATCTGATTGTGCGCTTCCTCGCGGTTTAAAAGAAAGTCGATTGTCTCTCTTACCTTTTTATCGTCAATCTGACGGTAGAGATACTCGTAAACCACCTTCGCTCTCTGCTCGGACGCGATGATGGAAAGAAGATCGGCGCACAGATCGCCCGTGACGGTTACATAATCCCCCGTCCAGGAGTAGCCCGAAGAATTGCTAAGTCCGGGATTGAGTCCGAGCAGAACATGAGTCTGCACCTCGCCTGCGTGAACCTTTGTCACATCCACATCGTGTCCGTTTAAGAGGTTGATGGTCTGCGCCACCATTTCCATGTGTCCGAGCTCCTCCGCGGCGATATCGAGGAACAGATCTTTTATCTCGGGATCCTTGATTCTGAAGCTCTGCGAAATATACTGCATCGCCGCCTTGAGTTCACCGTTACCGCCTCCGAGCTGCTCCTGAAGAAGCACCGCATACTGGGGATTTGCCCTTTCCACCTCTACGTGGTGGAATAACTGTTTTTCGTGTTTAAACATATAAGCCTCCGTGTTTTTATGATACACCACTATTATCTGCAAAAATTGATGATATATTCTTTTGTATACACAAAATAAAAAGCGAATCCGTTTCAGCTGTAAAGAACGGATTCGCCAATATTTAATTTATCAAGTGAAACGTTTTTCCGATTTCGATAACCTTCTCGGGATAATACGCACCGATTCTTTCAACGCAAAGCAGCCATGCACCAATAAGTGTAATAATTGCCAGAGCGCACACGATGAACGAGATGAGTCCACGCAGCTTGGTTGAAGATTCATACCAAAAGCCAATCACTGTAAAGCACGCTATACCCATTAAAAAGTATATATCCATGCGGTATCGCTCAAGAAGATAAGGCGTCCACATAATATCTACCGCGGTGATGATGATAACGCTCAAAACTAAAGTAATCAGAAAACCGAGTGCCCCTCTTCTGTAGGCATTTTTGAAAACTGCGGGCCTAAAGATCATCAGTCCCAAAAATAAAATCGGGAAATTAAAAAACACACTGTTTGCCCGAATGTACGGGAATTCTGCGCTAAAGTCTTTGATATCAAAGAAATTCAGAAATGAGTCTTTAACTATTCTCTGCACCGTGTCGCGGTTAAGCTGAGCGCTATACTGCGTCTGGTCAGCCACAGTCAGCTGATACGCCTGCCCGAACTCAAAGGGATCGTCAAAGCGGACATAGTTGTAGCACATGAGCGCGATTCCCACAATGACATAAGGCATTGCGGCAAGCACGAGCTTTAATAACAGCTTAAATGTAAATTTCCTCTGCTTCAAGAATGCAATAAGCATCGGTATAACCAGCACATTCGCGAGCGCTATAGGCGGTCTGCATCCGAAAACCAAGGCTCCGAGGAGCGCACCTATGGCGGCAAGCAATATTTGGCGGTTTTCGCGCTTCTCTTTCCACACCGCCCATACAAAGAAGTAAAGACTCCAAATCTCAAGCGCCATAGCACTTGTAATCGCTGTGCAGTAGAGCGCAGGCTCGGCTATACTGTACCATATGCTCATCACGGAAAATGCAATTGACAGCATCAAATAAACGCTGTACGGGAGCTTTTTAAAGAAAATCTTAGCGAGGAGATGAAACAGCGCGAAAATTCCGATTATCGCAAGCGCGGCGAATATTTGCGTGGCGTGATAAGTGGTAAGTGCACTTCCCGTTATAAGGCGAAACGGAATGAACACCAAAAAGACCGGAACAACGCCGAAATACATGTAATAATGCCCGTCATAGTAAGCGTGGTCCCAGTGGTATCTCACGCCGGCTTCCTTGCGCTCCGAAGGACTGTACGGGTTGTCAAGCGTTGCAATCTCACCCTCGTCACCGTAAGCAAATTCGACACGTCCGTCGAGTATAGCCTCAGCCATAAGCTCATACTGATTTCTGTGTGCCGGCACCTCTCCGTTCCAAAGTGGGAGCATGTCCATCGGCAGCACAGAAACGGCGATAGTGGCTGTAATTATGAGTCCCGTTAAAACAGCTTTGCAGGCTGTTAACTTCTCAAGCGTGAAAATATGCAGTGCCGACCTCGGTCGAAAGGCATACAAAAGGAAAATTATTATTGCGAGATATAGCCAAATATAAGTACCGCCGCCGATAATACTGAAGACAGCAATGATCGCAGTCACAATCAAAAGTGCGGGATATATCCACCGCGCAAGCGGATGTGCGGCTATCCAGTTTCGTATAGCGTTAATCATTATTTTTCACGTTCTTCTTCGAGCATAGCCCTATAGTGTCTGCTAGCCTCTATACGCTTAAATTCAAAATCCTGCTTGTTCTTCTGAACGGCGTTCTGAAGCTGAAGTCCGGTAAAAAACGAGAGCAATGATGCAATAACGGTAAAACCGCAAACGATAAGCGTCGGGAAATTAGGAACAAGTCCGGTATTTATATAGGTTATCAAAACCGGTATAAAGAATCCAATCGAAAGGAGCATCAGCACAGCGCTTATAATCCCGAAGAAAGAATACGGCTTATAGTTTCTGTGAAGAGTTAGAATTGTGCGCAGCACCTTCATTCCGTCCTTTACGGTGTTAAGCTTTGATACGCTTCCGGCAGGTCGGTCCTTGTACTGCGTTACAACATGGTCGATCTTCATGTTTTTATCGAGCGCATGAATCGTCATTTCGGTTTCGATCTCAAAGCCGGATGACAGCACCGGAAATGTTTTTACAAACTCGAAGCTAAACGCGCGGCATCCTGTCATAATATCACGGATGCTTGAGTGGAACAGCGTGTTTATGCTGAAGCGGACGAAGGAATTTCCGAAATTGTGGAACGGACGCTTGTTCTCTGTAAAGTAGGTTGACGATAGTCTGTCGCCAATGACCATATCCGCTTGCTTATATAAAACCAGATCCGCCATTTCTCGGGCACATTCGGGAGAATATGTGTCGTCCCCGTCAACCATTAAGTAAACCTCGGCGTCAATTTCACGGAACATGCGGCGAATAACATTACCCTTGCCCTGCTGATATTCATGGCGCACTGTAGCGCCTGCTTTTTCGGCAATTTCGGCTGTCCCGTCTGTAGAATTATTATCGTATACATATACTGTCGCTTCGGGCAGAGCCGCTTTCCAATCGGCAACGACCTTTGCAACAGTCAAGCTTTCGTTGTAGCAAGGAATCAAAACCGCGATTTTATCCATTGTATTTCCCCCTCAAAAATTCGGAATATGCTAATATATATTATAATCATAAAGTATGAATATTTCAAGCACTATATAATATCTTTTTACGCAGCCAAGATTGCGACACAATCGGACATCATTCCAAAATCACGTCCTATATTGTTTTTTTATTGCGCTTTACAAAACTTTTCAGATGTGTTATACTAATAAAGTAATTACAATTTTTGACTAAGGAGATGCACTATGAAACCGGAAACCTCCACCACAGTAAATATTCTTCCTAGGAGTGGAAACCTTTACAAAATAAATCTTCATGCTCACTCAACAGTATCTGACGGCAAGTTTACTCCCGAGGAGTTAAAAAAACTGTATATGGATCACGGCTACAGTGCCGTGGCTTTTACCGATCACAGAAAGTGCAAACCGCACAATGAGCTTACAGATAATAATTTTATCGCGCTGACCGGAGTTGAGGTTGATTTCAGCTACAGAGATGACACGGGCAATCTTTGCCAAAGCGTGCACATCAACGCACTTGCGAGAGATCCCTATAAGGAGCGCTCGTTCAGCGACAACCAATACTCTGTCGATAACGTTAACAAGGCAATCACCGAGCTTAACGCCGATGATTTTGTAGTTACACTCAATCACCCCGTACGCTCTGCCATTTCCACAGATGAGGTTATCGGAATGAAGGGCTACAGCTGTATGGAGCTGTTCAATTCCCTCGGTGAGGTCTGCAACTACAGAGGCGACTCCACATTCTACGAGCATTTTCTCCGCGCGGGCGGACGCGCAGTCCCCGTAGCCGCTGACGATACGCATCAGGCATTTCCCGACGGCTCCCCCTTCCGCGAATTTTTCCAGGGCTTTACCGTTGTTAAGGCCGACAAGCTTGACTATGATTCGATAGTTAACGCAATCGAGTGCGGCAATTCCTTCGCCTCAACGGGACCGATGTTTGAAAACATCTGGCTCGACGGAGATACGCTGCACGTCGAGTGCTCCCCCGTAGGAGCCGTGTTTGTGCGCAGTATCTATCTCAACGTGGCAGCAAGCAAAAACAGCCCGACCGACAGCATAACGAGCGCGGAATTTGATATTTCAAAAATCCGCGAAGCCTCCCCGTACATGTGGGTACAGCTTCGTGATACCAACGGCGGCATAGCATGGGCAACTCCGTATTGGTTTGACGGGGATAAATAATTTTCCTGAACATCAAAACTCCAACACGCAAACGAATAATCCATTATCGAAAAAAATCGTATAGCAAACAGCTCCCCCGGACCAAACAAACGGTTTGTGGGAGCTTTATTTTATCAGTGGAAGTATGGACATAAAAAAGGCTCCCTTGTGTAAAGGGAGCTGTCAGCGAAGCTGACTGAGGGATTGTTCCACGATATGGTCTATATATTCACAAACACCGCGAAAATTATTATGAATTTCCGTGTTGGGTATTCTTATTACTGTTAATCCGTATTTTTCAAGAAATGCAGTTCGTTCCATGTCATATTGCTTTCCCTCTTCGGTGTAGTGTCCCGAACCATCTATCTCAATAATGATTTTTGCCTTAGCACAGTAGAAATCAGCAATATATTTGCCAAGCACCTTTTGTCTAGAAAAGCGAACCGGATATGTGCGCAAAAAATCATACCAAAGATGTTTTTCTTCTTTTGTCATATTTCTTCGTAGCATCTTGGCAGTTGGAACAATATCTTTGTTGTGTTTTCTCTGCATTAGCAATCCCTCCGCCACGCTTCGCGTGCCACCTCCCTTTACACAAGGGAGGCTTTTTTACTGACCATTATGTATGCGTGTTCCGTTTCAAATTGATCTATAAGGCTCAAACTTGCTTCCGATATAAATTTGCATGTGCTTGTAAGGGTGTCAGGATATATTTTTATTTTTCTTGTTCCCATATCTATAAATTCGCTTTGGTTTTTGTCGATTGATATAACGAAAATTCCTCCATCATTCAATAACGAAGCGATTTTTTTGATACCAAATATTTTGTTTTCAATATGCATAAACGTCAAAGATGAATATATCACGTCAAAATTGTTATTAAACGCATGGGAGATGAAATCATCACAAACAAGTTCAACATTATGATACATCGAAAGATTTTCAGAGGCTTTTAAAATCGTTTTTGGAGAAATATCAATCCCAAGAAATCGTTGGCAGCGAGGTGCAACTTTAACTGCAAGACGACCTGTTCCACACCCAATTTCCAAAACCGATTTATTTTCACTGAGTTTCATGCTTTCAATAAATCGTTCTCCGTCCCATTTATCCATATAATCTTTTAACGGTTTAGGATCGTGAACCGGATCATTGTTTTCATCTATCAGTTTGTCGTAGTGCTCAATTACATTTTTCATATCTATCCTCATCTCATTTGGCAAAATGCGTGTCACCATGCATTCTCGGGATTTTTCGTAAGAATAACCGTTGCATTGCCCGAAACGGTATAATCACCAAGTCCTGCGGGGATAAAATATGAGTCACCGGCAGTTATTTTTTCAGTACAGCCGCCGTGTGAAAGGACTGCGCAGCCGTCAGTCACAACGATTGCGTGGTAGCTTTTTTCATCGGCATTAAGCGATATTTCGCCGTTTATTTTGTATTCCCTTACCTCAAAATAGTCGCATTTTGCGAGAAGTCTTGCGCCGTCTGGGCACGTACCGAATGTCTTTGGAGCAGTTTTTTTCGTATTCGCGCACTCAACGCCTTTGTCAATATGAAGCGCTCTCGGTTTGCCGTCTGCGCCAAGACGTCCGTAGTCGTAAAGGCGGTATGTAACGTTGGAATTCTGCTGTATTTCGAGCACCAGATTGCCTGCACCGATAGCGTGAACAGTTCCCGCTTCAACGAAGAAGACGTCGCCTTTTTTTGATGTAACGCTGTCAAGAAGCCCCTCAAGCGTGTTGTTTACAATCGCGGCTCTGACAGCTTCCTTATCGGTATCCTCCGCCATGCCGCACACAATTTTCGCATCTGCGGTGGCATCTACGATATACCACATCTCCGTTTTGCCGTTATCGTTTTCCCATGCTCTCGCGCGCGCATCATCGGGATGAACCTGAACGCTCAGCTTTTTCGCCGCGTCTATGAATTTGATGAGCACGGGAAATTCGTCGCTCGGTCGCTCGCTTCCTATGACATCGGGATTTTGGCGGATGTACTCGGCAAAGCTCATGCCGTCAATTAAGCTTTCTCCGTCAGGATGACAGCTGACCTCCCAGCTCTCGGCAACGATTCCCTCGCCGCCCTTGCCATACATCTCATGAAGACGTGTACCACCCCAGATGTAATCCTTTGTGACTGGTGTCATTTTATATGCTTTCATTAGTGTACCTCACTTACCAGCATACAGTTTGGCGATCTCAATAACCTGCATCACGCAAAGGTCCATGTCCTCGGCGCATGCGAACTCCATTTTGCCGTGGTGATTGTGCGAACCCGTACCAAGGTTCGGGCACGGAAGGCCCATGAACGAAAGTCTGCTGCCGTCGGTTCCGCCGCGCACGGGATATGACTCAGGCTCACCGCCGAGTGCACGTATAGCCGCGCAAGCGTTGTCGATAAGGTGATGCTCGGGGAGTATCATCTCTTTCATATTGCGATAGCTTTCCTTTATCTCCACCTTAACGGTTCCCTCGCCGTACTTACGGTTAAGCTCGTCCGCCACGCGGCGCGCATATTCACAGCGATATTCCATTTTCGCCATGTCGTGATCTCTGATAATAAAGTTAAGATGTGCCGACTCAACACAGCCGTCCATACCGGTGAGGTGATAGAATCCCTCATAACCGCTTGTGTGCTCGGGGCGCTCAAGCGCGGGAAGTGCCGCCATATACTCGTGCGCCACAACGGATGCGTTTATCATCATATTCTTCGCCGCGCCGGGATGTATGCTCTTTCCGGTAATCTCCACGCGAAGTGCAGATGCGTTGAATGTTTCATACTCTATCTCGCCAAACGATGCTCCGTCAAGTGTATACGCCCACTTTGCGCCGAAACGCGCAACATCGAAAAGGTCAGCGCCGCGGCCTATCTCTTCGTCGGGAGTAAAGCCGATGCGTATCTTTCCATGGGGGATGCTCTTGTCTGCAAGAAGCATTTCGCATGCCGTGATTATCTCGGCAATGCCTGCCTTATCGTCAGCACCGAGGAGTGTTGTTCCGTCGGTTACAACAAGCGTTTTGCCGATGTATTTTTTAAGTATCGGATACTCGCTCTCTCGCATAACTATGCCAAGCTCACAGTTCAGCGTAATGTCGCCTCCGTCATACTTAACGGCGCTCGGCTTGACACCCTTGTCCTCAACCTCGGGGGAAACGTCCATGTGCGCAATAAATCCGATAACGGGAGCATTCTCGTATCCGTCAGTTGCCGGAACTGTTGCGAAAAGATATCCGTTCTCATCAAGCTCAATCTCGGAAAGTCCAAGCGCTTCAAGCTCTGATTTCAGCGCACGTGCAAATTCAAACTGCGCGGGAGTTGACGGACAGCTCTCACACGCCTCATCGGAAGCCGTAGGGTAAGCTGCATATTTCATAAGTCTTTCGTATGCTTTCATTTTTATCTCTCCTAAATTACACAATTCGATTGAGTCCCACACCGGTGTTTACGAAGTTATCAATAGATGCCTCGATAACCGCAAGAAGTCTCTCCCGCGCCGCCTTGCTCGCCCATGCGATGTGGGGAGTGATGATACAGTTTTTCGCTGTGAGAAGCGGATTTTCAGGGAGTGCCGGCTCGTTTGCGAGAACGTCAAGCGCGGCGGCTGCAATTTTGCCGGAGTTAAGTGCATCGGCAACGTCCCTCTCCACAAGAACCGCACCGCGTGAGGTGTTGATAAGGCGCACACCGTCTTTCATTTTAGCTATGAGTTCTGCGTTCACCATACCGCGTGTCGCGTCACTCAGCGGACAGTGGAGCGATATTGCATCGGATTCACTAAGGAGCGTGTCAAGCGGTACATACTTTACGATATCGGTGTCCGCATGCTCATGCGCCGTGTGCGCGATAACGCGCATACCGAGCGCAGTGGCAACCTTTGCCACACGCATACCGATGTTACCGCAGCCGATAAGTCCGAGGGTGAGTCCCTCAAGCTCGGTGAACATAACCTTCTGATACTGATAGCCGGGAATTCCCGTCCACATTCCCTCCTTTACTATTCCCTGCATACCGTCAAGATCGGCAAACAGCGTCATCAAAAACTGAACTGTAAGCTGTGCCACCGATGCAGTGGAATACGCAGGGATGTTAACAACCGCAACACCGCGCGCCTTGCAGGCTTCGATGTCGATCATATCAAATCCGGTTCCGAGCGCGGATACGTATTTCACCGTGGGGCACTTGTCAAGAAGCTCCGCGGTAATCTTCGCGCGGTTTGTGTACACAGCCGTGGCACCGACACATTTCTCGGCACACTCGCTGTCGGGGGTTTTGGCAAAAACCTCAACCTCGCCGTATTTTTTAAGAAAATCCCACGAAAGATCTCCGGGGTTTACGGCAAAGCCGTCAAGTACAACTATTTTCATATTATTCCTCCGTTACCACTCGCGATCAGCGCGAATGTCATTCCAAAAGTATTCAATCTTTTCACATTTTATAACAGCATCAAAATCCAAAAAGTAGCATCTGCCCTTTTGATATACAATTCCGCTTAAGAATATTTGATTATCCGCAGAATATACGCCCAAAATTTCAACCTTCCATTTTCCGCTGTTCACCCTTTTAATGAATCGCTCAAACGGAATTTTACCATTTCGGCAAAACACACATCTGTTCACATATGCAGCAGACAGAATTGAGCTTTGGCTGTCAAATCCCACAAAAGCAACCTGTGATGCATCGGTTCTGAGCGTTTTATCGGAAGGATTAAAGTTTGAGTGACCAAGCATCCAAAATCCATCCTCAAAGAATAATGTGAGAGCATTCTCCGCAAGCTCGATTTTGGTGAGATCGCAGTCGTGAAGACAGATATCTGCCCGTAAGCCATCAACTTTGTTTTTAAACATAATGTGCCTCCAAAATTACAGCTCAAGTCCTATCTTTATCGCGACCTCAAGACCCTTTATTATCGATTCCTTGTCAACCCACTCTTCCCTTGTGTGTACGCCGTCATGCTTATTAACACCTATACAAATAGCAGGCACACAAAGCGAAAGCGGTATATTGCAGTCAGTCGATGCCCGTCCAAAGCGAACACTCTCGACGATAACATCTTCAATTATCGGCACGGCAACTCTTTTAAGTTCCTCGATCTTTTCGCTCTCAACCTCACCACACGGTCTGTCGCCAACTTTTTTGACAATGACTTCAACGTCATCACCGCGCTTCTTACTAAATACCCCCTCAAATTCATTTTTCATAAAATCAAGGCATTCCATATCGTCCGAGCGGTATTCGCAAAGGATTGCGGCTTCCTGTGCAACGGTGTTGACAGAGGTTCCGCCGCTTACTGTGCCAATATTATATGTGGTGCGTGTTCCCTCTTTTGGCGGAACCTTAATGTCGTATATCTCGGAAACTATATTTGATATCACGGCAATCGCGTTACTATTTCCAAAAGCGTAAAACGAATGTCCGCCCTCGGTCTTCACGGTTACTTCATATCGGTGTGAGCCGACACAGCCGTCGTAGAGCATATTGTACTGCGCGTCAAAGGATATAAATCTGGCAATTCTCCCCACAAAGTCGGAGAAAAGCTGGCGTGTCCCCTTGAGGTTGCCAAGCCCCTCCTCGCATGAGTTGCAAACGAACATAAAGCTTTTGTCACGGGGCAAACCGTTCACCACAAAATATTTCGCCATGAGAAGAAGAACCGCCACGCTCGCGGTATCGTCCGCCACACCGGGACTGTGGATACGCTCGCCGTCGTCGAAATACGGCATCGGCTCCGTGTCGGGGAAAACTGTATCCGTGTGAGCGCAGAACACCGTTATATTTCGGCTGTCCTCACAGTTTACGGGAAATATGACGTTCTTTGCGGAGTCGATGTAAACTCCCTTGGCACCGATACCCTCAAGCCATCGCTTGCAATACTCCGCTCGCGCATCCTCAAAATGTGACGGCGCCGGGAGTTCGCAAAGATCCTCTATTATTTTATAAACCTCGGCTCTGTGAGCCTGTATATACTGTTTTATCATAGAGTCGCCTCTCATATTTTAATTTAGAATAATTATATCACATATTCCCCAACAAATCAAGTACAAAACGCAATATACTGCCGCACCCCCGTCATTATCTTCAAGCTCAACTAACAGCCGAAGCCTTTCGGAATATAATAGTATCGGAGGTGATTACAATATTGTATTTATCCGATCTTATGCCGGGGCAGACGGCATATGTTTATGATATATCGAAAACAGATATCCGCCGCAGACTTTGCGAGCTTGGTTTTGTTGCGGGAACAAAGGTGAAGTGCGTCGCCGCCTCGGCGCTCGGTGGGCCGCTGGCATATCTTGTGCGCGGAACGCTGATCGCCCTGCGGCGCAGTGATGCATGCTGTATACGGGTGCAAATGTCACCTGAAATAACATGGGACTGACACGAAGCTCTATCGGAAAATCGGCGCACAAATCGGCAAAATCATGTGATAAACTGTCATACACATGTGCGCTTGCCGGCAATCCGAATGTCGGCAAAAGCTCGCTTTTCAATGCACTCACGGGCCTTGATCAGCATACGGGAAACTGGACGGGCAAAACCGTCGAAAGCGCTATAGGTCACTCAAGAGCCGAGGACATAACATTTGTAGATCTGCCGGGAACCTATTCCATACGTGCCAACTCTCCGGAGGAGGAGATAGCAAGGGATTACATCATAAATAACAATGCTGATGTTGTAGTTGCAGTGTGCGATGCCACCAACATCGAACGGGGACTTTCACTTGCGCTTCAGATAATTGAGCTTACGCCGCGCGTCATAGTGTGCGTCAACCTTGCGGACGAAGCAAAAAAACGTGGAATCACCGTGAATACAAAAAAACTATCCGAGCTTCTCGGAGTTCCCGTAATCAAAACAAGCGCAAAAAAACGCGAGGGACTTCGTGAGCTTTGTGAAACAATACGTGATGTGTCACACGTCCCAAAAACAAAACCGGCAACACCGCTCAGATATACGCAGGAGCTTGAAGATGAAATAAAAAAGCTTCAGGCAAACAACGCTATGACACGTGGGGAAATAATTGACATGTGGCTTCGTGAGGACAGTCCCGAGCGTGAGCGCATACTGCTCTCACGTCCCGTAATTTTAGCGGAGTCGATTGCCTGCGAGGTTGTGAAGTATAAGAACCAAGGCACGCGCGGCTACAGCGAGCGCGATATGAGGATCGACAGAATAGTCACTCACAAGATCCTCTCGATCCCAATAATGCTTTTGATGCTTGCAGGCATTTTTTATCTCACTATTGTCGGTTCAAACTATCCCTCTGCCGCACTCGGCGTTCTGTTCTCGCATCTGGAGCGCTGGCTTTACAGTGTCACCGATTTTCTGCCCGGGGCAGTTCACGATGCACTTGTTCTCGGTGTGTTTCGCACACTCTTTCGCGTGGTATCCGTAATGCTTCCGCCAATGGCGATATTCTTCCCTCTCTTCACGCTTATGGAAGACCTTGGACTTCTCGGGCGCATCGCATTCAATCTTGACGGCGCATTTTCCAAAGCAAACGCATGTGGAAAGCAAGCGCTGACCATGTGCATGGGTCTTGGATGCAACGCCGCCGGCGTTGTGGGATGCCGCATCATAGATTCGCCGCGGGAACGTATCATCGCAATACTCACAAACAACTTCATGCCATGCAACGGACGCTTTCCGATACTTATCGCAATGGCGGCACTTCTTACAGCCGGCACAGTATCGTCGGGACGCGGCATTTTGGGGGCGCTCATAATGCTATGTGCCGTTGTAGCGGGGGTGCTTGTTACACTTGCGGTGTCAAAGCTGCTGTCAGTAACTCTGCTTCGCGGTAAGCCGTCAAGCTTCACGTTGGAGCTTCCCTCATACCGCAAACCCGAAATCGGTTCGGTTATCGTGCGCTCCGTGTTTGACAGAACCTTGTTCGTTCTGGCACGTGCGGCGGCAGTTGCCGCACCGGCAGGACTTATAATATGGCTGCTTGCCAATATCAGCTTTGGCGGAGCTACGCTGCTGGCGCACATGGCGGCGGCGCTTGACGGACTCGGAATGCTTCTCGGGCTTGACGGCGCTGTGATATGCGCATTTATACTCGCGTTTCCGGCAAACGAAATAGTTCTGCCGCTTGTTGTGATGATATACAGCCAAACGGGCACGCTCGGAGCCGATGTGGGAATTGCTTCAGTACTCGAAGCCAACGGCTGGGGCGCTTTGCAGTATCTTAACATGATTATACTGACGCTGTTCCACTTCCCGTGCTCAACAACGCTTCTGACAGTAAAAAAAGAAACAGGCAGCGTTGGCTATACTCTGCTCGCATTTATAATTCCAACTGTGATAGGCATACTTCTCTGCATGCTCACAACCGCAATATTATAAAAAGTGTCCGCGTCTTTTGGCAACGCGGACACTTCATTTGTATTTTCGAGTATAGATATATGCCCTACCCTCGTTTGATGTGTGCTCGATAACGCCGAGCGTTGTCAGCGCACGCATGGCGTATCCTGACGCCCTAGGTGTCATCTTTGCCGTCTTTGCAAACTCTGCCGCGCTGAATGTGTCACCGAGTGCGGGCGGTATCAGTGCCGCAAAATCCTCGGGCGCTTCGAGTGTTACTATGTCGCAAAGCTCTGTTGGGATGCGCTCATATCTCGCCGCACCGAAATGCTTTTTATCGCGGCTCCTGCCCGAGAGTACACGGTATTCCTCGGTGTTTACGAAAACAAGCATGAACCGCACATCTTCGAGCGGCATTATGGGGCACAGCGCGTAAAGCTCACGCAGTATCTGCCATGCCTCGCCGCGCTTTGGCGACTTGTGACGCTCGGTCACCTCGCCGGTTTCGGGATCGATCCACGAGATATATTTTGTGCGGTCGATGGGATACACGACCGTTACGCGGTACTTGCCGCGATATGCCGAAAGCTTTTTCCTTAAAGCGGAGAAAGCGCGAGTTTGTATCTCGGTTATTTCGTCGCCGCAGAGTATATCGGCAACGTGACGTCCAACCTTTTGTTCATGACAAGAAGTGTCCGGCTCCAAGAAAAGCTTGAGTATAGCATGGAGCGTGCGCTCACCGAGAGTACCGATTCCGCCCGGTTCGGATTTCCCTGAAAGAACGCCACTTACACATTCATTAAAGCGTATTTTCTCTTCTTCGGTTACCACGTGCGCACCTCCTCTTGCCGTTATACAAGGATATTGTACAACAAACAGAGGAAAATGTCAATATTGGGAGCTCTTGGAACCCTCATCCGGCGCTTCGCGCCACCTTCCCCCAAGGGAAGGCTAGATGCGACTTAATTCTTGCATAATAGGCTTCTCCCGGGAGAAGCTCCCGCGTTAGCGGGTGATGAGGGTGACCGTGCTTGCTCCTCCCATATTGCGGTATAACGGTGTTTTTTATTTTTCCTTCATCATTTCATGAAGCGCGGACAGCGCCTGCGACAGTCCGCCCACCTCATCAATAAGTCCGATAGAAACCGCCTCCTCGCCGTCGATTATCGAACCGATATCGGTTGCCATTTCATCGGGACACATCATCAGCTCCGAGAATCGTGAGCGCTCGACATTACTGTTGCGGCAAACAAAATCCGTGATTCTGTCCTGCATTTTTTTGAGATTGTCAAAGCTCTGCTGTACACCGACGACAAGACCGTTGGTTCTCACCGGATGTATCGTCATCGTTGCGCTCGGCACAATGAACGAGCGCTTGGCACACACAGCAAGCGGTACGCCTATCGAATGTCCTCCGCCGAGTACGATTGAAACCGTGGGCTTTGACATACCCGAGATCAGCTCTGCTATGGCAAGTCCGGCTTCAACATCACCGCCGACTGTATTAAGCAGCACAAGCAGTCCGCCGACATCTCTGCTTTCCTCTATCTGACAAAGAAGCGGTATGACATGCTCATACTTTGTCGTCTTTGCGCTCTCGCCGAGGAGATAGTGTCCCTCAATCTGTCCGATTATGGTAAGGCACTGTACTCCGGAATTATTATCTGTGATGACACTGCCCGTTTTTTCAATCGCCTCAAGATTTTCTTCACACGTATTTTTTGATTTATCGCTCATTTTTTGCATCCTTTCGCCGTTTTACATAGAAATACGCGATTAGTTTTCTCAAAAATTCATCTTTTTATTATTTACTTTTTGCGGAAAATGTTGTATAATATTTATGTATGGCATTTACCAACATAATTTATACATTGAAAGGAAATATTATCATGGCAAACAAAGTACTTGTTGAAACCTCCGCAAGACACGTTCACCTCTCTGCTGAGCACATCGAAGTGCTCTTCGGCAAGGGTGCAACCCTCACTCACAAGAAGGACCTCTCCCAGCCCGGTCAGTTCGCATGCGAAGAGCGCGTAAAGCTCGTTGGCCCCAAGAAGGAGATCGCAAACGTTATCATCCTCGGTCCGGCTCGTCCCGCAACCCAGGTTGAAGTTTCCTTCACCGATGCAAGAACTCTCGGCGTAAACGCTCCTGTTCGTGAGAGCGGCGACGTTGCAGGCTCTGCAGGCTGCAAGCTCGTTGGCCCTGCAGGTGAGGTTGAGATCGCTGAGGGCGTTATCGTTGCAAAGCGTCACATCCACATCACTCCCGAGGACGCTGCACAGTTCGGCGTTGAGGACAAAGAGATCGTATCCGTAAAGGTTGAGAGCGCAGACCGCACCACCATTTTCGGTGACGTTGTTTGCCGCGTAAGCCCCAAGTTCGCAGCAGCTATGCACATCGACACCGATGAAGCTAACGCAGCTTGCGCATTCGGCGAAGTTTACGGCGAGATTATTAAGTAATTTAATTACATAATAATGAGAGCGCCACGGCGCTCACCACACTTTGACTTTTACGAGCGTGTGGACGCTCGTGTTTACTCGCGACTGTTCACACAGTCGCTCGGGAGAGGAGGCGCTGCGCTCAAACGCCGCTCCGCCCTCCTCTCCGCTCCTCCCGGCTCGGCTACCAAGTTTCCGTACTATTGTAGATAATTCTATAATCTCGGATAGCCGAGACGGGTTGGGGGTGTCGGGGGAAGGGTGTATCGGCGTTTGAGAGCAACGCCTTCCCCCGACTGGGGAGTACGAGGGGCAAAGCCCTTCGTGTCCTCTCGGCGCTATCGTGCCGAAGAAACGCCGTATTTGCATATATTGTGCAATTCGGCAAATAATAATAAAAATAATATAAAGGAGATATAAACATGAACTATACTCACGAAGTTGAACAGATGTGTTGTGTAGCCAAGGGTCCCAAGCACGGTCCCGCTCCCATTCCCGAAGAGGGCAGATGGGTAAAGGCTTATGAGATCAAGGATATTTCCGGTCTCTCCCACGGTATCGGCTGGTGCGCTCCTCAGCAGGGTATGTGCAAGCTGACACTTAACGTTAAGGAAGGTATCATCGAGGAAGCCCTCGTTGAAACCTGCGGATGCTCCGGTATGACTCACTCTGCTGCTATGGCAGGCGAGATCCTCCAGGGCAAAACTCTC
>JAZTXD010000140.1:0-1329 GCA_045636265.1 Candidatus Flemingiibacterium sp. | reverse complement strand
GGAGACATGACAAGCGTTTCCGATCCCGAGGCCTTCCGCCTTCTCTCCGAGTATATAAACAGCTTCGGTATCCCGTGGGCTCCCGTCCTCGGTAATCACGATAACGAAAACGGAGCCGAAGCATCTGAGGCCATCGGCGATATTATGACGAGCTTCGACAAGTGCCTATTTAGCAAGGGCCCCGCAGAGCTTGGCTGCGGAAACTACGTTATAAGGGTAAAGGAAGGAGAGCGTCCCATCACCGCGCTGATCATGATGGACACCCATTCAACCTTCCGTTATCACGATGGAGAAAAAATGCGCTTTTCATGGGGTGAAATAACTGCCCCTCAAAGCGATTGGTATCGCAAGCAGGCTTTAAGCCTTCGAGAAGAAGGCTACAACGAAAGTCAGCTCTTCATCCACATCCCTCTTTATACCTACGGCGAAGCCATTGATGCATCATACGTTACCGTCCATGAGGAAAGCCCGGACGTGTACTACGAGTTCCCCGAGGATAATACCAAAGCACGTAAGGACGGTGATTTCGGTGTCGCATAAGAGGATGTCAGCGGTCCCTCCCGAGACAACGGCTTCTTTGACATCTTAGCCTTGGATGCTCACACCAATCACGTTATCTGCGGACACAACCACATCAACTCCGCCTCCGTAGAGCATCGTGGCATACGCCTCACGTTCTCACTGAAGCTCGGGTGCGGCTCCTACAACAGACGCCACCTGAACGGAGGCACGGTGCTGACGATCGGAAGCGAAGGCTTCAAGGGAGCAAGACACGTATACGTTGAAACGCCCTACGACGTAGATCCTATCTCGTATTGATCCGCCAAGGCTCACACCTCTTAAAGCATACGCAAAGAACACGGGGCTGTAAAAAAACAGCCCCTTTTGATATGCAGTAAACAAAGATATCCCCCTATAGACCTAAAATCTATCAGGGAACGGTTTAGTTTGTTTGATAAATTAAGGATTACTTAGCAAATATCATAATCCTCATAGCAATTAAGCAATACTTCACAGTCGCAATAACCGCCCATATCAGTAATTTCTGCTTGCAGCTACGCGAAGTTAAAGACTTAAACGCGCAAACTACATCATCCAAGGTAGGGGAGGGGCCCCCTCCTCCCGCCTTTTCGTGCAGAAAGATAATTGCATGGATATGGTCAGGCATAATAACATAATCCTCAACCGCAACACTCGGAAAACGAGTTTCAATCAACTGTAATTGTTCTTTTACAACCTCTCCGCAAGGTTTCAATTTAACCGTGATTTCGGGAGGAGCAAGCCCCTCCCCTACCGCGGATGTGGATTGGTGTGAAGCCGTGGGGGTAA
>JAZTXD010000139.1:0-1559 GCA_045636265.1 Candidatus Flemingiibacterium sp. | reverse complement strand
GTCGCAGTTCTCAAAACGGAACTCGCGCAGCGCCTTTTTGGGCGCCACATCCGCCTTGTCAAAGTGACCCTTCATGGGCTTGTTCACTTTGTTAGCGAAAACTTCGCCGAAGCCGAGCTGAACAGCCTTGTAGCCGTCGTTCTCTTCGGTCTTCTTCTGAACAACAACGCAGGGACCGGCCTCAATGACCGTGACCGCAACGGCGTTGCCCTTTTCGTCGAAGATCTGCGTCATGCCGACCTTCTTACCGATGATGCCTTTTTGCATGTCTTATACCTCCTTGGTTATTGGTTCCCCGTCACCGCTTTATACCGTAACCGGGAACATGACCTCGCGTGTGGTGGAACAGAAGCACTACACTTCTTCAAACCGGAGCATCACAGTTTGATTTCGATTTCCACACCGGCGGGGAGTTCAAGCCCCATCAGGGCTTCAACTGTCTTGTTTGACGGACGAAGAATGTCGATCAAGCGCTTGTGGGTACGGGATTCGAACTGTTCGCGGGAATCCTTGTACTTGTGCACAGCACGCAGGATGGTAACGACTTCCTTCTCGGTCGGGAGCGGCACAGGACCGGAAACACGAGCGCCGGTACGGCGAGCGGTCTCTACGATCTTCTCGGCGGACTGATCCACCAACTGATGATCGTACCCTTTGATGCCAATACGGATTTTTTCTTTGCCTGCCACTAAAAACGCCTCCTTAAAAGTTTAGTTGGCGGGCGACGCCAAAACTGCACACCCTGCCGGGTGTTTCTGCACCGGCATTTTAAAACCGGATGCCTGTTGGGTTTCAAGCGTCCGGGTGCACTGTAAGCGTCTTGAAAAGACTGTGGCAAACGCAATGCGCCGCAAGCACGCCGAAGCAGAGTGCAACTCTCTGTCCGTTTGCTTTGCCTCTTACAGCTATTCCTTGTCGCCCGGTTTAAAATCGGACATACTCCGCGGAAAAACCGACTGTTGCCAGCCGCAACCTCCCGCATCATCGCATATCGTGCAGTCTGCTGACATCTGAAAAAGGGCGCAAATCGCCTACTCCCCATAGTCATGCTTGACTATTCTACCGCAACTGTGCAAAAAAAGCAAGTCTTTTTTCAAAAAAATCCAAAAAAATTTTGCAACAAAAAACGGCTTAAAATCGGGCTTTTTTAGCATTTTTGACAACAGCACAAGATATAGTTGTTTTGCTTCCTGCCGCCCCTATATCTGCGATTTTCCTATTATATATAATAAGGTATATATAGGGGTGCAAAAAAGCAGCCGAAGAACCGCGTTCTTCGGCTGCGCCGATATGGTTTATTTTTGCAATAATACGTCGATCGCCTCTTTGTAACCGTCAAACCCTTTACCGCTGATGGTGGCAATGCACGCCTCGCGCACATACGAGATCTGGCGGAAGTCCTCGCGCGCGCTGACATCCGAGAGATGCACCTCCACCGTCGGCAACGCGACTGCCTTGAGCGCGTCGAGCAGTGCCACGCTGGTGTGGGTATACGCTGCGGGGTTGATAACGATGCCGTCCGCCTCTTCAAAATACGCATTTTGAATCGCCGTCACCAG
>JAZTXD010000138.1:0-1185 GCA_045636265.1 Candidatus Flemingiibacterium sp. | reverse complement strand
TAAGCAATCTCCCGAAGTCCGTAAGTATATCGCTCAGAGAGCAGAACTGCTCGGCGCTATCCGTTTGCCGAACAACGCTTTCAAAGCGAACGCAGGAACAGAAGTCGTGTCCGACATCATCTTTCTGCAGAAGCGAGACAGACCCATTGAGATCGAACCCGATTGGGTACACCTCGGCAAGAACGATGACGGCTTTGCCATCAACAGTTATTTCATTGACCATCCCGAAATGATACTCGGACGGCAGACCTCGGAGAGCACACAGTACGGCAAGCAGGACTTCACGGTTGCACCTATTGAGGGCTTGGAGCTTGCCGATCAGCTTCACGATGCTGTGAAGTATATCCGTGGCACTTATACCGAAGCGGAGCTGCCCGATCTCGGTGATGGTGAAGCAATCGACACTTCCATTCCTGCAGACCCGAATGTAAAGAACTACAGTTACACCGTGGTGGACGGCGACGTTTACTACAGAGAAAACAGCCGCATGGTAAAGCCCGAACTGAACGCTACGGCAACGGAGCGTGTTAAGGGCATGGTTGAGCTTCGTGATTGTGTTCAGAAGTTGATCGGTCAGCAGATGGACGGATATATCTCCGACGATACTATCCGACAGACCCAAAGAGAGCTGAACGAGCTTTACGACAATTTCACCGCAAAGCACGGTCTTATCAACAGCCGTGGCAACGCTCTTGCCTTTGCTGATGACAGCTCCTACTATCTGCTTTGCTCCTTGGAAGTTCTCGATGAGGACAACAACCTAAAACGCAAAGCGGATATGTTCACCAAGCGCACGATCAAGCCGAGCGAGGTCGTAACATCCGTTGACACCGCTTCGGAAGCTCTGGCAGTTTCTATCGCAGAAAAAGCCAAGGTTGATATGCCGTATATGTCCTCTCTCACCCGCAAGACCGAAGAAGAACTCGCAAGCGATCTGCGTGGCGTTATCTATATGGATTTCAACAGAAAGCCCGACGGCTCCTATACTTGGAGAACGGCAGACGATTTTCTTTCCGGTAACGTCCGTGAAAAGCTCGCCTACTATCAGAAAGCCTTGGAGTACACCGAGGGTACGGAAAAGCACCACTTCATCCTTGATAATGTGGAAGCTCTGAAAACGGCACAACCCAAAGACCTTGATGCTTCCGAGATTGAGGTTCGCTTGGGTGCAACGTGGATTGACAA
>JAZTXD010000137.1:0-25210 GCA_045636265.1 Candidatus Flemingiibacterium sp. | reverse complement strand
CGCCACCGTCGCCACGGCATCGCTCGCAATGCCCCCCACCACAGGAACAGCTTTAGAAGCGGCAAATTTTATGGCAAAGTCGGAGGCCAAGCGGTCTTAGGAAGACAACTGTGGTACCCAACTCCTTGGCTCCCAGACCGACATGGCTACGACCCGACTTGACAAGCGAAAGGCTCTGCGCCACCGTCGCCACGGCATCGCTCGCAATGCCCCCCACCACAGGAACAGCTTTAGAAGCGGCAAATTTTATGGCACGCATGGATAAGCTGTCGGCACGCGAGGTAATTGACGTTTGAAACGTCATAACGGCAGATATGGCGGCAGACACAAATCCGAGTACCCACACAAACGTGCCGCGTATCAGCTTGTTAAGTGCTCCAAGCTCAAAACCTCTGCCGATTCCCGATGCAACCGAAAGCCCAAGGCATATCTGAAGTATCGGATAGAGTCCGCCCGATGCAAGGAATTCAACAAACGCAATTCCAATCATCATCGCACTTCCCGACACAGCGGATGCGCTGATGTTTCCCCCCGCAGTGCCTATCGCAATCGTCACAGGAACCATTGCCCCCACTATGTTTTTAAGTTGGGTCAAATATATGCTGACCGTGGTGCAAAGCGAGGAAACCGTGGTATAAAGCGTTAGCATTATGCAGAGCACGGAAGCTATCTCGAATACACCGGCGAGTGAGTCCTCGTGGAGCGTTTTGCGAAGCGCTGACAGTACCGAACAAAGAATCACCAGTCCGAGCAGGGCGCACATTGTTTTAAGCGCCGGGGAAAATGCCGATGTGAGCACACTTTGTATCAAAGAAAAAAAGTAGCTTACCGAAAACTTTTCCGAGAAACTGTTTCCGTCAAATATGTCCCCCCGAGGCAACCTGTCGCGCACCTCGTCGGGAAGCACGTCCAATATGTCGTCAACGCCGAAATCTTCACTGCTGTATATTTTGTCCTCGTCGGCACTTACCGGCAATATCAGCATCATGACAAAAGCGGCAACGATAATTGCGCGGACAAATTTCATATACGCATCATCTCCCCGGCAAGCGTTATAAGCTCGGACACGAGCGGCAGGCAAAGCAGTAATATTTCAGCCTTGCCGACAAGCTCAAGCTTGGAAGCAAGAGCCGCCTCACCGGCATCTCGGCAGATCTGTGAGCAAAGCTGTACCAGAAGCGTGATACCGAGTGCTTTCATGAGTGTTCCAAGATACTCGGAAAACCCCGTGCCCGTCACACTTTCTGACACAAACTCCATAACCGGAAAAAATGATGTACATGTCGCGCCAAGCAGAATAACCGATGCCGCAAGGCTCACAAATCCCGAAAACTCGCTCTTTTGCGCACGCAGAATAAGTATAGCGGCAAGAGCGCACAGTGCCGCACCGCAGTATTTTAACATACCTAAAAACCAAACACACTGCGGATACTGCCAAAGAGCGCGCCTATCTTATCCACGAGCATGAGCATTACTATAACAATGCCGGCAAGCGACACGAGCACCGCCTGCTCATCGCGTCCGTATTTCGCAAGAAGCTGATAGGCAATACTCACCGTCAGTCCTATCCCGGCAACCTTAAGTATCAAGCTTACATCCATATATCCTCTCCAAGTGTACTCACAGGGGCATTACAAAAGCACCACCGAAACCATTATCCCAACAAGCAGTCCGAAGCTTCTGCATATTTTTACCTTTCCCGGAAGATGCTCTTTCGCGTTGGCGGCAAACGCCGAGACTTTCTTCTCATAATAGGCACAGTGCCGTATCTCCTCGTTTATGCCGTGGTTGCCGAGCCCAAGAAAGAACTTTTCAAGCTCGCCCACCTCATCATCCGTTAGACACAAGCGCGAACGGCATTTTGACAGTGCGCTCATACCACCGCTTCTCCGCAGTTCCGGCAAAAAGCCGCACCTTTCAAGAGTTGTGTTTTTAAACTCTGCATATATCCGCTCAAGCGGAGATAAAAAGCCGTCAATCTGACCGGAAATGTGCGATATCAGCATAGAAAAGGCTTCAAGCTGGGACGCCTGCAGTTTGTACATTGCAGACACAGAAAATCCCGTGGCAAGCGAAGCGCACACTATGAGCAGAGCACCGAAAAGCCTTATCACAAAGCATCCTCCCACAAACAGCTATCGCACAGAAAGCTTCGGCAAAGCCGCCCACCCACGCTTTCACGTCTCAAACCAACATACCGTGAAAAGACGTGTCCGTCGTGAAGCATTCGTATATTCGGGCGCGACATAAGCTCACCTATGCTTTCACCGTGCGCACTCGCTATAATTGGCACGCCCGTGCTCACACACGATAATATCTGTCCCGCCTCGCCGGCATCTCCAAGCTCGTCGCATATGAGAAGCTGCGGCGACATTGTACGAACGGCAATCTCTATTCCGTGCGCCCGCGGGTAGCCGATAAGAAAGTCACACAGTGTCCCATCAAACATCCTCGGGATATAAAGCTCCCCTCTTGTGTCGATGACGGCGACGCGGTATTCTTTTCCAAGCTTTGCGGCAAGGTCACGCAGCGCTGTCGTTTTGCCGCCCCCCGGCAAGGAATATATGAGCATTGATGATATGCATCCACCTACGGTGCAAAGAGAATAGAGCCCGTCGCACACTCCGCGTATCACATGCGGGATGCGTATATTCAGCGATGTTACCGTCCCAACCGCACGCCCGTCCGGCGCGAGTGTGCCGCACACTCCGATGCGTACCCCGTGCGAAAACATTATGTACCCCATGCGCACAGTATCGGTGTGGGCATACACAGAACCACCGCACAGCTTCGTCACACACTCGCCCATCTCCCTCTCGCAAAGTGTCACAGCAAGCGTTATGTTACGCCCCTGACACGTTACCGACGCAGGTCTGCCGGCGCGAAGGCGGATTTCGTTTATATCGTCCTTGCAAATAATCCCGTCTGCAATGAGCTTTGATATACAGCTCACGAGTGCCGGTGAAAGGCACTGTGCAAGCATATATTCAAGCTTTGTCCCACTTTGCATTTCGTGCCCCCTCTCTGTGTTATAGTAATATATACGGACAAGCAACACGGAAAATGCACAAAAATAAAAAATCACAGAGCAGAATAAATCCACTCTGTGATTTTGACCATATTATTATTTGATATTTTCAATAAAGCGCATGAGTACGGTTGCCACCTGTGCACGTGATGCAGTTTGCTGGGGCGCAAGCGTTGTGGCATCAACGCCCTGTATAAGCTTTGCGTACAGCGCCCAGCCCATTGGAGCAAGCGCATAACTGTTCACGCTGTCAATATCCGTATAATCTCCGAACGGTATCGGGCCGTGAACGGCAACATCAAAATCCTTATACTTGGCATATCGCCAGAGAATAGATACCATCTGCTCTCTGGTAATGGGAGCATCGGGAGCAAATGTAGCCGCATCGTAGCCGAGAACTATCTCGTTTTTATATGCCCACTCAACAGCATTTGCATACCATGCACTGTCCGATACGTCCGCAAACGCATTGGTTCTCGAAAGGCTCGGGGAGTTTTCAAGTCGCCAGAGCATTGTAACGAGCATTGCACGCGATGTGGAAACATTGGGCGCAAATTCGGTTGCACCCGTTCCCTGCATGATTTTGTTTGTATATGCATACTCAACACTTGAATAGAACCAATCCTTCTTGGTTACATCCGTGAATGGCAGGGTAGTACCATCAGGCTCGGTCGGAGTATCATCCGGCTCTGCCGTGGTATCCTCGGGTTCGGCTGTGGTATCCTCGGGTTTAGCTGTAGTGTCGTCGGGCTTGGCCGTGGTATCTTCGGGCTTGGCTGTAGTGTCCTCGGGTTTAGCTGTGGTGTCCTCGGGTTTAGCTGTGGTGTCCTCCGCAGAAGACTGATCACCTACAGTAATTACAGCCAAAGCCGTCGCACTCTCTTCCCAAATTTCACCGTAGTCACTGGTCAGTTCAGCGTTGGTTACACCAACAACATATTGACCGGCTTCGATTCCTACCGGAACAGAAAATGTAATTCTCGCAATCGTGGTAACGCCGTTTAAATTTTCAGCATCCGGCGTAGACCATCCTACAATTCCGGCATCCATTCTGTAATCGTCCTCGGTAAAAATAATATTACTGCCATTGCCCTGTATTGCCTTGATTGTGATTGGTGCATCGCACACAACATTAAACCATATTCCGTCAACGGTGATAGGCGAGTCCGCACTGAAGGTCAGCACAACGGTCTGCTCTTTGTTTGATAGTTCAAGCGTTGGTTTGTCAACAGATGCACTGAACGTAACACCCATTGTGTTCTTTTCATTTATTGCCGCTGTTGGAAGCACCGCGCTCGAACACACGCAGATAATAAACAGTACCGTAAAAAATCCTGCAAATAACTTTTTCAATTTCTTTCTCCTTTTGCACACATTTTACTGTACTATTATACCACACCAAAAAACTAAAATCAACCCTTTTTCGCATTATGCGCCGTTTTACGGCAAAAAATATCTCCCGCAGGATACGGGAGATATTGATATTCACTTTTTGCCGGAGACTCGTTTGCGCATGAGCGCCGCAGGATTTTTTGTATTGCCCTGTGAACGCTTTTTACGTCCACTGACAATAAATCCGCCGAAAGCAGACAGCAGTACACATAACACGTACGCCAGCACTCGCCACAACATCGGTGCGGAACCGCCCTCTGTTTGCACGAACAGCGACAAAATAACCAGAACGAGCACATACAGTGCGCCTGAAATAATGGGTACAACAATCCGCCGCTGTCCATCCGATATCATACCAAACGCTCCGCAAAGCAGCGCACTAACAGCAAGCGCCGCATACGCAAACAGTCGCACCGCCTTGTCGGGATCGCCAAAAGTAAGCGATATACCGCTGAACAACGCGGCAAGCGCGAGCATAACCGCAACTGCGCCAACCGTCCCCTTAAGCGCCGGCAGTAAGATACCGACAAGTGCAGACGACTCGTCCTTAACATTTGAATGTGTCAATATAAAAACCTCCCCGTATACAGATATTTCAATAATCTATATGCGAGGAGATATTTATTTATGTCAGCAATCCTCTGCTTTAACGTCAACGCATCTGACAGCGCTTCTGAGAATGCGGATCTTGGTACCGTCGCGACCTGTTTCGATCATAACGGTTTCTTCCTTGATGCTAACGATCTTGCCGATGATTCCGCCGATAGTGGTAATCTCATCACCAACCTGCAGGGAGTTAAGCATAGCATTCTTCTCTTTTTCCTGCTTTTTCTGCGGTCTTAACATAAAGAAGTAGAACACCGCAACCATAACAACAAGCATTATAATTGTGGTAAGTCCCGATCCTGCCGGATTGGGTGCATCTGTGAGAATTAAGTTCAGCATAAAAACCTCCGAAATATTTTAAGTTCATATTATTATATCGCATTTTTTACATAAATTCAAGAGCAAATTGTAAACTTATGCCTTTTTATTTACATTTCACCGCTGATTTGCGTGCCGTCATCCTTTGGCATAGTGAACTCGATTTTATTTTTTGAGGTAAGCTGTACATAGAAGATTATTGCTACGGAAAGCAATGTCGCACCAAGGAACAGCAAAACCGGTGCAGTCTCGAGCATTGACAGCAGCACTCCGCAAAGGTTGAAACCAAAGTGCAGGCATATGCACGCAAGCAGTGACTTGTATTTTTCGTATACCCACACAAGCAGGAATCCGAATACAGCCGCGTATATCATCCATATTATCGCTACATGCACTAGTCCAAATACCCACGCCGAGATCAGCATGGCCGCAAACATTGGCATGCCTTCCTTTAGCGTTGAGTGCACAAGTCCTCTGAACACAATTTCTTCAAGTATAGGAGCAACAATAACGGATGTAAGAACCTGCAGCCACATAGCAGAGTCGGTAATTACCGATGACATTTCCCCATATTGCGAGAGCCATGACTCCGGGAACGGAATAAGCGCCAGAACAAATATCGTTGCGATATTCAAAACGGCTCCGAAGAAAACCATAAGCAAACAGCTCGGTATCGGCATTTTTACGAGTCTGATTTCGGAGAAAAAGTTCTTCTTTCTTCGCTTGAATATTATGAAATATGAGATAAGCGTGAGTATTCCCGCCGCCACGGTCATTTCCATACTGCCAACGGAAAACGAGAACATCTCTTCAATAAGCAGGCACACAAATGAAACAACAAACTGACTGCCAAGATAAATCAGAAAATACAGAAACGCTGTACCAAGTGATTTGAAAAATTTTTTCACTGCCATAAAAGCCTCCGCCTTTCAAATTTGTTTGCCGTATACCTTATTATACATCACCCGTCCTCCAAAGTAAAGTGCATTTTGTTAATATTGAATTTATTATTAACAATTCCCTTTTGGGATTGTGCACACACAAGATTTTGTGGTATACTAAAAATAATAAGAAGTAGGTGATCATTATGTCAAAAGAAAAGCTATACTCTCTGTTTGAATCGGTTCTTGACAGACAGATACTCAAAAAAGCCGTGTTCTCCAAATGTGAGGATAAATCAGTAATAAAAGAAGTTGCCACCCTCTCAAAGAAAGCGGACGGGAGCATATATCTCGCACTTGAAAAATTCACGTCTGACAATAAAGCGTATCACAGAAATCTCACGCTTGAATCTGCAGGTGAGCTTGTTCGCATGTCGCTTGAAGACTACCGCCAGGTGAACATAATCACAACCGCCGGAGATGCCGAAATAAAACGCTCAAAGTCCGGCAGTGTGCATATTTCGGGCAAGCTTGATACGAACGCGAAAAAGGCAGAAGCTGCAGCCGAGGGTAAGCGCTATATTATCGACGCCGCCCGTGACATCGGATTTTTGCGTGAGCTTGGACTCACCGATGCAAACGGTCGCATACACGATAAAAAGCAGGCAAAGTTCCGCCAGATAAACCGTTTTCTCGAAATCGTGCGCGATGTCGAGGACAAGCTCCCCTCTGACCGTCCTGCCGTAATTTACGACCTTTGCTGCGGAAAGAGCTATCTCACATTCGCAGTGTACTACTACTTCACCGCCATAAGAGGACGTGAGGTACGCATGTACGGCGTTGATTTGAAGGCTGATGTTATCGACTACTGTAATGCCGCCGCAAAGCGTCAGGGCTTTGAAAATTTGAAGTTCGTAAGCGGCAACATCAACGATTACATTCCGCCGGAGAATCCGGACATGGTAATCTCGCTTCATGCCTGCGATATCGCAACCGATATCGTGCTTGCCAATGCCACAAAATGGGGTGCTGGAATCATCCTCTCCACCCCATGCTGTCACCACGAAATGTCTAAACAGCTCTCGGAAAATGCAGAGGGGGCTTCGATGCGAAATGAGCTCGCGTTTATACTCGAGCACCCGATGTTAAAGCAAAAGCTGTGTGATGCGGCAACGGATGCGCTCCGTGCAAAGCGCCTTGAATCCCTTGGCTACAGCGTTATCACACTTGAGCTTATAGACCCCGACGACACGCCGAAAAATCTTATGATTCGCGCTGTGAAGAATCCGCATATGTCTGAAGCAAAACGTTTGCAGGCGCTCTCGGAATATGAGCGTGTAAGCGCCGCACTCGGAGTTTCACCGTTCCTTGACAAGTTGGTACGTGAAAATGAAAAACAAACTTAAAATTTCCCCACTTGGCATCATCACGGTCTGCGCCGCATCAGTCATCAGCGCATATTACTTTGTGTATATGATACTCTGCCTTCTTCGGGTAGAGGTTATGTATATGTCGCTTTTCGGGCTGTTTGTGATATCGTGCGTTTTTCTGCCGATAATTTTCCGAAAAAAGCTCGAGCGAATCCTCGGGCGCGCGTATAAAGTGCTTCACATCATATTCACCGTCCTGCTTTGCGTCTACATTGTGAGCGTGATATTTTTCTGGGTGTATATATCCTTTGATGCCGCTAAAACGCCGCAAAGCTATGTTGATAGCTGTGCAGAACAAAACGACACCGGCAAGGATACCGCCGTGCTCGTGTTCGGCTGCTACACAAACGGCACAACGCCGGGCACAACGCTCAGACTCCGACTTGATGCGGCGTATGAGATTTTGGACGCCCTTCCTGATGCTGTGTGCATCGTGAGCGGTTCACAGGGCAAGCGTGAGAGCGCAAGAGAATGCGATGTGATGCGCGCATATCTTATAGAACGCGGAATTTCGGGTGAGCGCATCATGGTAGAGGGAGAATCTCACACAACGAGCGAAAATCTGCGTTTTTCAATGGAAGTACTCGAAAAAGAAGGGCATGCCGACAAACGTATAATCGCTGTTTCAACCGCGTTTCATTTGCCGCGCATCGAGCTCATGGCAAAGCGGTACGGATTTGACATTGACACATGCTCTTCCCCTGCGGCAGGTCCGGCTTATCTCTATGTGAGCATGGTACGCGAATATCTGTCATATATAAAAATGCTCTTATTTGACAAAGCCGTGATAGCCACATAAAAACAGATAGCGCCCCATACCAAACGGTATGGGGCGTTTGCTTATCTCATTTGATTGTTGTTGTTACGCGGAATCTGTCCGGTGTACTGCGGAGGATACATAGTACGTGTCTGCGACATCTGCTGCTGACGCAGAGCTTCACGTCTGCGAGCCGCCGCTGCCGCTCTACGCTTCTTTCTTATCATCTGCGCACGCACAACAAGTGCCGCGTACGCCACCACGATAAGCAGTATAAATATCAGAAGTATCGTAAATATCCAACCGATAACGGACATGCCGCCTTTTGTGTGGATAGTTACATTCTCAAGCCAAAGACCGTATTCTCCCTCCGGGGGATTACTGTCGGCGGTACGCACCCACAGCTTCATCAAATCAACATTTCCGCCTATTTCATTTGAGAAATCTTTTATCTTGAAGCTTACATCGGTCCACGCGTTAGCTTTGAGCGTAACCTCACCCTCGTATATAACAGCATTGTTCACTCCGTCGCCGTCGTTCTGGAGTCGGAGCATAACGCTGACTGTATCAGCTCCCGCCGGAGTATCTGCCATTATTCTAAGAGTGATGTAGTGTGCATTTTCAAAAGCTCCGGGAGCGAATGACGTGTTGCTTATTCCCTTATACTCTGTGGGCACAGCTCCAACCTTTGCATAAAGCATAGTCTTTGTGCCATCTCCAAACGGACGAAGCTCAACATACTCCGTGCCGTCGGACGGATAGAACGACTGAAGGCTTCCTGCTGTGAGGTCAAGGATTTTCTTATCCTTGTAGCCTCTGTCAAAATCCGTTGAATGTGCGCTTACTGCCGGAACGACAGTGCGCTTATCAAAAGACTTATAGTCGACATTTTCGGGCATGAAAAGATTGTATGCTCCGTTTCCGGCAGTCTGCTTCACAAACGCCGTGGCATTTTCGCTTTCGGCTGTGTCGATAAGCGAGAAAACATTGTATATCGGTTTTTTTGCGGCAGGGTTCTGTTCCGTCCACAGTCCGCAGAAATTACCCTCATCGATACTGTCCGCATGTGTGCCGTAGATGAATGCATCAATGTCTTCATTCTGTGCCGCAGTGTAGTAAGCAAGTGCATACGCCGCAGCCTGCATGGTCATTTCGCCGTCACTCTCGGGATTACCGGGTATTGCAAACTCGGAGATAATAACACTTCTCGGCTCGGACATATACAGAAGGCTTTGATCGTGCATATATCTGGTGAGTGTGCCGATATTCTTCATGGTGATGAACGAAGTTTCAAACGCATCCCTTGCCGAAGAATCGCTCCAGTATTCGATAAGTGCTCTGTCTGACGGATAGGGATTTACGGCAAGTCCCCACGGAATATCGCCGCACTCCTTAATCTTCGTCGCGAACAGATCAAGATAATCCTTCGCGGGATATCCGTAGTCGGGGTGAATATCCCCGTCGGGGCCGCTCACACCGGCACAGAAATTGTTGCCAAGCGAGATATATACGCGCCCCTCGCTGTAGTGAGATGTCATAGCAGTGTAAAGAACACGCAGTGCCGCGATGTAGGCATCCACCTGACTTTCGATATCGGTAAGTGCTAAATTGTTCCATGTCCAGGTTGAGTTCACTTCAAAACCGAGAATCATAGCCGGAACAAATCCGTATGCGCGGTCAGCCCTTGTGTAGTGTGCCGCGAGATAGTCCACGAACGCCTGGAACAGCTTCATTCCCGTTTCGCTGTTTGCGTTTATCGCATACTGCGAAGCCTCGGGAGAAGTGAGGTCACCGTACAGTTCACCGAAAAGTGCATGCGGCAGGTCATAAGGTTCTGTAAGGATGATGTTGAAATATACATTTATGCCGGCATCAGTATAGGTCTTGACACGGTGGTCAAGAAGCGCCATCTTCGATTTTCTCACGTAAAATGTCTGCGCGTTGTATATGAACGACAGCGCGTCATCACTGTTTTCCCAAAGCATGTATTCGTTTATCGGCACATCGATTATGGTATGCGCCACGCCAAGCTGCTGTGCATCGGAGAAGTTTTCGACAAGCAAACCCTTTTTCGAGCTTTTTTCGGGAAATGCTTCGGTATTTTCAGCAAGCATACTTGTGTTATCGATATATCTCGCATTTGTAACTGCACGGAATGAACCGTCGGCAACTTTCTCGGCAACAACAAATTTTGAATACAGACGGTTCATATTTCCGTTGACAAACGGGAGCTTAACTGTCATCTTTTCGCCGACTTTAGCCGATTTCACCGGTGCCAGCGAATTTATATCGTTTTCCGACTGATACGGAAGAATTTCAAAAATATGTACGTTTGCGGATTTGTTTTCTTTCACGTAATCCTTCGCAAGCGATATTTCGAGGGTAAGCTCCGTTTTCTTCTTGTTGAGAGTTACTGACGTTATCTCACTCACATCTCCGCCATCAGCCAAAACAGCCGTGGGAAACATGCAGAAAATCATCACAGCCGTGATAAGTGATGCTATAATAAAAATCGGACTTTTGAATTTTATTCTGAATCTGTTCATGAAAAAAATCTCCGAATCTGTGTATTTTTATATATTTACTGATATTATATCATAATTCGACACAAAAATCAATCGTTATTTTTAAAAAATTGTGATTTTTCATAAAATATATTGCATATTTTTGCAAAACAAAAAGGATGCCTCACGGCATCCTGTTTTGTCTTTGTTTGTGTGCGATTAAAGCTGTTCCTTAACCTTGGAGCTCTTGCCCACTCTGTCGCGCAGATAGTACAGCTTAGCGCGTCTTACCTTACCGCGTCTGATGATCTCAACCTTTTCAACGTTGGGAGAATGTACCGGGAAGGTCTTCTCAACGCCAACGCCGGACGCAACGCGTCTTACGGTGAAGGTTTCGGAAATTCCGCCGCCGTTCTTTGCAATGATGGTACCTTCGAACATCTGAATTCTTTCTCTGTTACCCTCTTTGATCTTGTTGTGAATCTTAACAGTGTCACCAACGTTGAGCACAGGAGCGTTTTCCTTGAGCTGCTCATTTGTAAAAGCCTTTAATAAATCCATTGTGGCTTCCTCCTTAAAAATATTAAGTGATAGAGGGCGTTCATGCAGAGCGTTCGCAGCGGACCGTCCTCGCCGCATTGTCCAAGAGGACACACAGCCTATATATTATAACACAAAATCCCGGCGATTGCAAGCCTTTTTCGAAAAAAATAAGGGTAATTTTGCCGATATTTCATATAAACCGAGGCTTTTTTCCCGTCAGTGTGATAAAATTTTCTTACTTTGCTTTACTTTTGTGCCATTATATGATAAAATATATACATACGGTCAATAATACGCTTGCAAGCACAAACGTGTTACTGATTTCATCACTTATGGAGGTAAGCGCTGTATGGCAAATATTCCGATGCACGAGAGGCAGTCCCCCCCGACAAGCCGGCCAAATCAGATGCCGCCAAGGCAATCTGCGGCACCGTATAACCGCCCGGCACAGTACACACAGCAAAGCATTCCGCCGCGTATGCAGCAAATGCCAAGGGCAAATCCACCTGCCGGAAATATCCGCCCAAACGGATACCCCTCACGTCCCATGCCGCCGCGCGCGTCAGCGGAACAGCTTCGCCCGATAAAGGGACCGCAGAAAAACGCGCCTTCTGCAAAAAAGCCAAAAGGCAAGGCAAAACAGAAAAAAGACTATTCAAAGCTTAAAGACTTTCTTCTTTCCTTCACGATTTCGCTCGTGCTCTTTGGAATCGCGGCGATAATTGTCTGCAACGCTTTGATATCGCTCTTCGCATGAGAATAGACAAATTTTTCTCGGAAATGGGACTTCTTTCCCGAACCGAAACCAGAAAAGCCGCAAAATCCGGCGCTATATGCATCGACGGAGTTCCCGTAAAGGCGGCTGACACGCACATCGATCCCGACAAAAACGTTATAACGTATCTCGGGCGGCGTGTGGAATACAAGAAATTCACTTATATCATGCTCAATAAGCCTGAGGGCTATATTTCCGCCACCGATGACATACGCGAGCGGTGTGTGCTCGAGCTTCTCGGAGAGCGCGAACAGCGTCTTGGGCTTTTTCCATGCGGAAGGCTTGATAAAAACACGCTGGGACTTCTCATTCTCACCAACGACGGCGAGCTTTGTCACAGACTTCTCTCTCCGAAATATCACGTATCAAAGGTATACTACTTCAAAGCAGAGCGAATTGTGACCGAGGAAGATCACAAGCGTCTGGAAAGCGGCGTCACTATCGACGGCGAGCTTACAAAGCCTGCTAAGCTCACGCTTTGCGAGGACAAAATGTCAGGTTATCTCACTATCACCGAGGGCAAATTCCACCAGGTCAAGCGCATGCTTGAAGCGGTGTGCAACAAGGTTGTTTATCTTGAGCGCGTTGAGTTCGCCGGTATCCCGCTTGACACTTCCCTCGAGCGAGGACAGTGGCGTGAGCTCACAAGCGACGAAGAAGCGCATCTGCGCTCATTTTTAGCATAATACGAAAGGAAAATATACACATGGATATAATCTCACAGCTCGCCGCAGAGCTTAATCTTCAGGTTGAGCAGGTAAAAAACACTGTTGCGCTTATTGACGACGGAAACACCATTCCGTTCATCGCGCGCTACAGAAAGGAAGTTACCGGCTCACTCGACGACGAGAAGTTGCGTGACCTTTCCGAGCGCCTTACATACCTTCGCAATCTCGAAGCACGCAAGGCGGAAGTTCACGCACTTATCAGCGAACAAGGCAAAATGACTCCCGAAATCGAGGCTGCCCTCGCCGCAGCAGCAATTCTCACAGAGGTTGAGGACATTTACCGTCCATACCGTCCGAAGCGTAAGACACGCGCTTCCGTTGCACGCGAGCGCGGACTCGAGCCGCTTGCCGAGGCGATACTCGCGCAGGAAGCGTCATATTCGCCCACGCTTGATGAGCTTGCCGCATCGCTTGTTGATGCCGAGAAGGGCGTTGAAACAGTGGAGGATGCGTTTAACGGCGCATGCGATATCATCGCCGAAGATATTTCGGACAATGCCGAACTCAGAAAAACCATCCGTGCGCTCACATTCTCAAACGGCGAGATCGTATCCACCGCCGCAAAGGAAGAGGATTCGGTTTACGCACAGTACTACGAATACAACGAGCCGCTTCGCCGTCTCCCCGGTCACCGCATACTCGCGCTGAACCGCGGAGAGAAAGAGGAATTTCTCAAAGTGAGCGTGAGCGTTCCTGCAAATGTGATACTTGAACGCCTCTACTTAAAGCTTCTCAAAAAAGGCGACAGCCCCGCAAAAGAATATATGGAACGCGCTATAGTTGACAGCTATGACCGCCTTATCGCACCGTCCATTGAGCGCGAGATTCGTTCATCAATGTTCGACGATGCATGTGAGGGTGCGCTCAAGGTGTTTGAGGTAAACCTCAAAAATCTTCTCATGCAGGCACCTCTTAAGGGCAAGACCGTGCTCGGTTATGACCCCGGCTACCGCAACGGATGCAAGCTTGCGGTTGTTGATAAAACCGGTAAGGTTCTCGACACAGCTGTTATCTACCCGATGAAGCCGCAGTCGCGCACCGATGAGTCAAAGCGCATCGTAAAGCGTCTTATCGCCGCGCACAACGTCGGCGTTATCGCAATCGGCAACGGAACCGCTTCAAAGGAAAGTGAAATATTCATCGCCGAAACCCTCAAGGAAACCGACACAGATGTAAAATACGCCGTTATCAGCGAGGCCGGTGCGTCCGTTTACTCGGCATCCAAGCAGGCAACTGAGGAGTTCCCGGATTATGACGTTATGCAGAGAAGTGCAATTTCCATTGCAAGACGTTTGCAGGATCCGCTTGCCGAGCTTGTTAAGATCGATCCCAAAGCTATCGGCGTCGGTCAGTATCAGCACGACATGAAGCCGACAAGACTTGACGAAGCACTCGGCGGAGTTGTCGAGGACTGCGTAAACACCGTCGGTGTTGATATAAACACCGCTTCCTATTCCCTGCTTTCCTACGTTGCCGGAATAAATGCAACCTCGGCAAAGAATATCGTAAAATACCGCGAGGAGAACGGCGAGTTCAAATCGCGCGCCCAGATAAAGAAGGTTCCCCGTATCGGTGACAAGGCGTTTGAGCAGTGCGCGGGATTCCTTCGTGTATCCGGATCGGATGAGATACTCGACTGCACGGGAGTACACCCCGAAAGCTACAAGGTCGCAGCAGAACTTCTCAAAAAATTCGGATACAGCGAGGACGACGTTCGTGCTTCCCGTCTTGCGGGACTTCGCGAGAAGGTAATGTCCCACGGAATAAAGAATGTGTGCGCCGAGCTTGAGGTCGGCGAGCCTACGCTTAACGATATAATCGGCGAGCTTGAAAAGCCCGGACGCGACGTGCGCGACAGCTTGCCGCAGACGGTACTGCGTGACGATATTCTCGACATCGCAGACTTAAAGCCCGACATGATTCTCACCGGAACTGTTCGCAACGTAATCGACTTCGGTGCGTTCGTTGACATCGGAGTGCACCATGACGGTCTTGTGCACATCTCGGAAATATGCGAGCAGTATATAAAGCACCCCAGCGAAAAATTATCCGTAGGAGATGTGGTGCAGGTTAAAATCAAGGGCGTTGACCTTAAGAAAAACAGAATATCCCTCACCATGAAGTTCTGATATGGCAAGAGCGCATAAAGGGCCGCGTTCACTCGCAACGCCAATCCTCGTTGCAGTCATAATTATTATTTTCATATTCACCGGCGGAAGCCTTTGGGGAAGCGTGACGCGTTTTCAAAACACGCTTTACTATACAAGCATTTATTCAAACCAGCCGGCTGAAGGCGAAATAGAACTGCACATTATCGACATCGGTCAGGGTGACTGCGCGCTGATACGGTCAGCGTACGGAAACATTCTGATCGATGCAGGCATCAGCGAAAGAGAATATGATCTGCGTGAGCACCTTAACTACTGCGGTATTGAGAAAATAGACTACTTTTTCTGCTCTCATGCTCATAGCGACCACATCGGCGGAGCAGATATGGTGGTGCAGAATTTCAAGGTAGAAAATTTTATTCTGCCGCGAACAGAGGAAAGCAATTCCATGCTTGAGCGCCTCATCTATTATGCCTCTGCCTGGGGAATCACCCCGCAATATGCAAATATGGGCGATGTGTATTCTCTCGGCGAAATTACGATAACCGTCCTTCATGCAGGTGACGGCACTTACATAACAAACGACAACAGTCTTGTGCTCAAGATCACGTTCGGAGAAATGGATTTTCTCTTCACCGGCGATATAAGCGAAAATGTGGAATACACTCTGCTTGATATATACGGTGAGGATGTGCTCGACTGCGAATTTCTGAAGCTCGCTCATCACGGAAGCGATACATCCTCCACAAAGCATTTTCTTGATGCGGTGTCTCCGTATATGGCTTCGGCATCCTGTGCCAAAGGCAATGACTACGGTCATCCGCGCGGTGAGGTACTGCGCAGACTTGAGCTCGCCGGATGCGAAAACATACTCCGCACCGATAAAATGGGAACCTGCGTTGTTCGCGCAAACAAAGACGGCATACGCTTTGTACTGCTCCACGATATACACGGATAAAGATACATCAGAGACGGTAAAATTTCTCCCAGCTATTGACACGGCAGATTTTTCGCGTTATAATATAATGTATAACCTTGAACACGTATAATGAAAGGAATATAAAAATGGCAAACGATAAGAAACTCGTTGAAGCGATAACCTCGATGGACGTGGATTTTGCTCAATGGTACACCGATATTTGTAAGAAGGCAGACCTTATCGACTATTCAAGCGTTAAGGGCTGCATGATCATCCGTCGCTACGGATATGCTATCTGGGAGCTTATCCAGAAAAATCTGGATACTCGCTTCAAAGAGCTCGGTCACGAGAATGTATACATGCCTATGTTCATTCCCGAATCCCTTCTCCAGAAGGAAAAGGATCACGTTGAGGGATTCGCTCCCGAGGTTGCATGGGTAACCCACGGCGGCAGCGAAAAGCTCACCGAGCGCATGTGCGTACGCCCCACATCGGAAACACTTTTCTGCGAGCACTACGCTAACATCATCCGTTCCTACCGCGATCTGCCCAAGCTCTACAATCAGTGGTGCTCGGTTGTTCGTTGGGAGAAGACCACACGTCCCTTCCTTCGTTCCCGTGAGTTCCTCTGGCAGGAGGGACACACCATGCATGCAACCGCTGAGGAAGCACGCGCGGAAACCGTACAGATGCTCAACGTTTACGCTGACTTCCACGAAAAGGATCTCGCAATTCCGGTAATCAAGGGCGCGAAGACCCCCAGCGACAAGTTCGCAGGCGCGGAGGACACATACGCAATCGAAGCACTCATGCACGACGGTAAGGCACTCCAGGCAGGTACATCCCACTACTTCGGCGACGGTTTTGCAAAGGCGTTCGATATCACATACACCGATAAGGAAAACAAGATAGTTCATCCGTTCCAGACTTCCTGGGGCGTTACCACCCGTATGATCGGCGGTATCATCATGACTCACGGCGACGATAGCGGTCTTATCCTGCCGCCTGCGGTTGCTCCGATTCAGGTAGTTGTTATTCCCGTATCGGCACACAAGGAAGGTGTTATCGAGGCTGCAACCTCTATCGCAGACAGGCTTAAGGCTGCCGGCATCCGCGTAAAGCTTGATGCTTCCGACAACTCGCCCGGATGGAAATTCGCTGAATACGAAATGAAGGGGGTTCCGGTACGTATCGAGATCGGTCCTCGCGATATGGAAGCAAATCAGTGCGTAATCGTTACCCGTCACAACAGAGAAAAGACGTTCGTAAGCCTTGAAAACCTCGAAGCAGCTGCAGCTGAAAAGCTTCAGGCTGTACGCGACGGTCTTTACGAGAAGGCTCTCGAAAACCGCGAAAAGCGCACCTACAACTGCGAAACCATGGACGAGATCACACAGAAGCTCGCAGAGAACGGCGACGGATTTGTTCGCGCAATGTGGTGCGGCGATCCCGAGTGTGAGGACAAGGTTAAGGAAGTAACCGGCGTTGGCTCTCGCTGCATGCCGCTTGACCAGACTCCCATCGGCAGCAAGTGCGTATGCTGCGGCAAGGAAGCAAAGCATCTCGTTTACTGGGGCAAGGCATATTGATGGCAAGATTTCCCCTAGTTTCCATGCCATATATTGTGCGTTGAAATCTTCCCTCTTTTATGATAAAATATACGTGTGCGGTAAACACTGCCGCACACGTTTTTTATTTGTCCCAATTTGATTTTGTGTTTCCAGATATACAGTGCACTGAAAGGCTCCCCTGTGCAAGGGGAGCTGTCATCCGATAGGATGACTGAGGGGTTGTCTCGGCTGTTTTAGGACAATCCCTCCGCCCCTTCGGGGCACCTCCCTTTACACAAGGGAGGCTTTGCACCGAACTCAGCATCAAGCACACAAAAAGAATTTGGGAGTTTTATTTCAAAAAGGAGGCTAAAATGAAAAAATTACGTATTATACTCTCGGCGCTTCTCTGTGCCGCACTTTTCACCGTCGGCATTTCGGCTCATGAGTCGATCCCTGTCCGCATAAACGGCGCCGACACAGAAATGGGCGCACTGTTAATCGGTTCGACTACATACGTACCGTTTGATAAGGCAAATGAAGCACTGTCCGGCGGAAGTGCAACTGTCACCGGCTCCCCCGAGGATATGCGCTCCGTTTCGCCGTTTGCTTCTATAAGTGCCCGAAGCGGTAACTGCTACATCGAAGCAGAAGGCCGCTATTTCGGCGGAAGCGACAGTATCGTTGTAAGCGGTATGCTGTATGTACCGATCCGCTCACTCGCCAAGGCATATAGCACCGACCTCGTATGGCAGAGCGATACACGCTCGGTTGACCTCTATTCAAGTGACAAGAAGATCCTCCCCGGTGATCAGTTCTATGACTCCGATGCTGTATATTGGCTTTCGCGAATTATAAGCGCAGAAGCGATAGGAGAGCCTATGGCGGGAAAAATCCTTGTGGGCAATGTTATACTAAACCGCGTAGCCAGCAGTGAGTTCCCGAATTCGATATACGGCGTAATATTTGACCGCAACTACGGCGTTCAGTTCACACCGACCGCAAACGGCACTATATATAACACGCCAAGCGAGGAGAGCATCATCGCCGCGAAGCTCTGTCTTGATTCCTACTATTTATCAAAAAACGCGCTCTACTTCCTTAACCCTTCCCTCGCCACCAACTTCTGGGTGCCGGCAAACCGCCCGTACCTCACAACGGTGGGAAATCATGCGTTTTATTCCTGATTTAAGCGAATTTTGACAGCATCCTGTTTTTTCCAGTATTTCCATACAATCTAATAAGCTGTAATATGTCTGAAAATGTAGATTTCGACATATTACGGCTTATTTTTTATGCAATCATGTCAAAAGTGTCGATTTGCGCCCACGAAACTATATACAGTTTTTACTATTTCTATTGATTTTTACAGCAATTTGTAGTATCATATATTTACTGACATTTTTCTCAATATTTTACATTTAGGGGTATGAAATGAACTACATCTACAAGCTCACCAAAACGAAGAAAACAGACGAAGCAGGAGCTGTGCACACAGTTTACGGCATAGAAGCCTATGAAGAAGGCAGCGACATTCCAAAGCGCACAGTCGACGACATTTTCACAGACCTCTCCAGCGCCGAGCGCTTTGTATCTGCGTGCAACATGCTCGCACTCGACATCGAGCATCTTGACGATGTGGTTTACGATACCCTTAACGCATAAACAATTTTAATTTTATATAAGGAGCAAACAAAATGAAGTACTTCTACACAACTCACGCCAGCACAACCTTTGACGAAACCGGAGCAATGCATCGCGTATGGGGAATTGCCGTATATAAAAAAGGTGCGCTCTCACCCGAGCGCATAATCCCCGACATCTTCCGCGCACGCGACGCGATAGAGTGGTTTGTTGATCTTATCAACATGCTGTCCCTCTCGCCGGAGCAGCTTGACGATGCCTTTTCGGATCTGCTTTGCGCGTAAAACAAAAAGAAGCTCCTGCAAAAAACAGAAGCTTCTTTTTTATCTTATTTCTTTCCGAGTATCTTTTTGAGATACTGTCCCGTGTACGAGCGCTCACACTCGGCGACCTCTTCGGGAGTGCCCGTAGCGATAACCTCACCGCCGCCGTCGCCGCCCTCGGGACCGAGGTCGATAATGTAATCGGCAGTTTTGATCATGTCAAGATTATGCTCGATAACGAGCACCGTATTTCCTGCATCCACAAGCCGCTGGAGCACTTCGATAAGCTTCTTAACGTCTGCCATGTGAAGGCCCGTGGTCGGCTCGTCGAGAATGTATATCGTCTTGCCCGTTGAACGCTTTGAAAGCTCCGTTGCAAGCTTGACACGCTGTGCCTCACCGCCCGAAAGCGTTGTCGAGGACTGTCCTATCTTGATGTATCCGAGTCCCACATCGTAAAGCGTCTGCAGCTTGCGCGCAAGCCTTGGAAGGCTTCCGAAAAATTCAAGTCCCTCCTCAACCGTCATCTCAAGCACGTCGGAAATGTTCTTTCCCTTATACTTAACCTCAAGCGTGTCGCGGTTGTATCGCTTGCCCTTGCACGCATCGCATGTAACGTAAACGTCCGGCAAGAAGTGCATCTCTATACATTTAACGCCGTCGCCCTCACACGCCTCACAGCGTCCGCCCTTTACGTTGAACGAGAAGCGTCCCGAGCTGTATCCGCGCATCTTCGCGTCCGTTGTCTTGGCGAAAAGCTCACGGATATCCGTGAAAAGTCCGGTGTACGTCGCAGGGTTTGAGCGCGGCGTGCGTCCTATCGGGCTCTGGTCAATGGCGATTATCTTGTCAAGGTTTTCTATGCCCTCAATGCGTGTGTGTTTTCCGGGATAAGTATGTGCGCGGTTAAGCTCATGCGCGAGTGTCTGATAGAGTATCGAGTTTACGAGCGAGGATTTTCCGGAGCCGGAAACGCCCGTTACACAGCAGAAAAGTCCGAGCGGGAATGTAACATCCACATCTTTAAGGTTATTCTGCTTCGCTCCGACAACCTTTACAAACTTTCCGTTTCCTGCGCGGCGAATAGCCGGAACTTCAATCTTCTCGCGGCCGGACAGATATGCACCGGTTACGGAGTCGGGGTTCTTTTTAATCTCATCCGGAGTTCCGGCGGCAACTATCCTGCCTCCGTGTATGCCGGCACCCGGACCGATGTCCACGATATAGTCCGATGCCTCCATGGTTTCCTCGTCATGCTCGACTACGATAAGGCTGTTTCCCGCATCGCGCAAACGCTTGAGCGTGGATATAAGCTTTGAGTTGTCGCGCTGATGAAGTCCGATGCTCGGCTCGTCAAGGATGTAGAGCACTCCCATAAGCGAGGAGCCTATCTGTGTGGCAAGGCGTATTCGCTGTGCCTCACCGCCCGAAAGTGTACCGGCTTTTCTCGAAAGAGTGAGATATTCAAGTCCAACGCTCTCGAGAAATCCCAGTCTTGATTTGATTTCTTTTATTATTTCTTTCGCAATAGCCATTTCCATTTCGGTAAACTTGAGCGAGTTTACAAACTCAAGTGCCTTTGAAACTGACATGCGGCAAAAATCGTCAATGTTTATTCCGCCAACTGTCACCGCAAGTGAATTGGCGTTAAGGCGCTTGCCGTGACATTCGGGGCATGGAATATCCTCGATAAATTCCTCGTAATATTCGTGCTGCGACTGCTCAAAGCGCGACTGGATTATGTTTATAACGCCCTCGAATTTTACGCGCTGATGCTTCTCGACGCCTTCCCAGTACCTAGTAATCTCATAAACGTCGTTACCCGAGCCGTAAAGCAGGATATGAAGCTGCTTGTCGGTATATTTTTCAAGCGGCATATCAAGCGTAAAGCCGTGCTTCTTCGCAACCGCCTCAAAAAGCGGACCGTTCCAGCTCTGCTCGTCGAGCGATTTGAAGCCGTTAACCTGGATAGCTCCCTCTTTGAGTGACAGCGATTTATCCGGCACAACCTTCTCTGCCGATACTATACGCATCTCACCAAGTCCGGCACACTTTTCACACGCGCCGAACGGGTTGTTGAACGAGAACATTCTCGGTGACAGCTCACCGATACTGATACCGTGCTCCTCGCAGGCGTAGCTTTGGGAGAACGACATCTCCGCATCCCCCTCAAACACTTCTCCCTCACGGAGAACCACAGACACCAAAAGATTGCCCTCTGCAAGAGCGAGCGCGGTTTCAACCGAGTCCGCAAGACGTGAGCGCATATCCTCGCGCTTCACAAGGCGGTCAACAACGATTTCTACGGTATGCTTGATATTCTTGTCAAGCTTTATCTCCTCGGCAAGGTCATACATCGAGCCGTCCACTCTTACACGCACGTATCCGCTCTTTTTGGCATCCTCAAAAATCTTTTCGTGCATACCTTTTTTGCCGCGTACCATAGGTGCAAGCACCATAAAGCGTGTTCCCTCGGGAAGCGTCATTATGCGGTCGATTATCTGGTCAACCGTCTGCTGACGTATCTCCTTGCCGCATATCGGACAGTGGGGTATGCCCACACGCGCATATAAAAGTCGCAGGTAATCGTATATCTCCGTCACCGTTCCGACTGTGGAGCGAGGATTTTTGGATGTTGTTTTCTGGTCAATTGATATCGCCGGTGAGAGTCCTTCGATCGAGTCAAGGTCAGGCTTGTCAAGCTGACCTAAAAACATTCTCGCATAGCTCGACAGCGATTCCACGAAACGGCGGTGTCCCTCGGCGTAGATCGTGTCAAACGCAAGCGAGGATTTACCCGAGCCCGAAAGTCCCGTGAACACCACGAATTTATCCCTCGGGATCGTGAGATCTATATCCTTTAGATTGTGTACGCGCACACCGCGCATAGTTAAATCTGCCATTTATTTTCTCCTGAAAGGGTTATATCCCCTGCAAATTTTTTATCTTGTCACGCAGATATGCCGCGCGCTCGAATTCGAGCTTCTTTGCCGCAGCTTTCATCTCTACAGTAAGCTCCTCGATAAGCGCCGCACGCTCGTCCTTTGTGAGCTGTTTCTTCTCTTTGAGCACATCCTTGTACTTCTTCTCGGGCGAAGCCTCGGCTTCTTTTTTGCCGATCTCGATAAGGTCGCGCACACTCTTCTTAATTGTCTGCGGAGTGATACCGTTGGCTTTGTTATACGCCATTTGTATCTCGCGGCGGCGGTTTGTTTCGTCTATAGCCGCACGCATTGACGGAGTTACCGTGTCCGCATACATGATAACCTCTCCGTCCGCATTTCTCGCGGCACGGCCTATCGTCTGTATAAGTGACGTTTCCGAGCGAAGGAATCCTTCCTTATCCGCATCTAGTATCGCCACAAGCGAAACCTCGGGTATGTCAAGTCCCTCACGGAGTAGGTTAATTCCGACAAGCACATCGAAAACTCCAAGTCGCAGATCGCGGATTATTTCGCTTCGCTCCATGGTTTCGATGTTGTGGTGGATATACTTGACCTTTATGAGGTTCATTTCAAGATATTCCGTTAAATCCTCCGCCATTTTCTTGGTGAGCGTTGTGACAAGTACACGCTCGCCGCGCTCGACTCTCTTATTTATCTCACCGATAAGGTCATCGATTTGCCCCTCGACCGGACGGACATCCACCTTCGGGTCAAGCAGTCCCGTCGGACGGATTATCTGCTCTGCTATCTGCGACGAGTGGGATTTTTCATACTCGGCAGGCGTTGCACTCACAAATATTGCCTGATTTATCTTGCTTTCAAATTCGTCAAAGAACAGCGGTCTGTTGTCAAACGCCGACGGAAGTCGGAAGCCGAACTCAACTAGATTCTTTTTTCTTGCACGGTCACCGCCGCTCATTCCCTTGACCTGCGGCAATGTTACGTGCGACTCGTCCACGAACAGCAGAAAATCCTTTGGGAAATAGTCAAGCAGCGTGTACGGTGTGGAACCGGGCTCACGCCCTGCCATGACGCGCGAATAGTTCTCAACGCCGGAGCAAAAGCCTATCTCACGGAGCATTTCAAGGTCATATTTTGTGCGTTCTTCAATGCGCTGTGCTTCGAGCAGCTTGTTCTGCGAGCGGAAGAAGTCAACTCGCTCCACAAGCTCGTCCTCTATCTCACGAAGCGCCTTCTCGCGACGCTCGTCCGATACCGCATAGTGCGTCGCCGGATATATCGCCGCATAGGAAAGCGTTCGAAGCAGCTCACCCGTCACGGTGTTTATTTCGGAAATGCGTTCAATCTCATCACCGAAAAATTCCACGCGGATAGCCTTGTCGCCACTCGATGCCGGAAGCACCTCAACAACATCTCCGCGAACACGGAATTTATCGCGGACAAAGTTCATATCGTTTCTGTCGTATGACATGGATATAAGACGTTTTGTAAGCTCGTCGCGCTCCATGATCATTCCGGGGCGAAGCGCTATAAACATGGACTGATATTCTGCCGGATCACCGAGCGAATATATACATGAAACGCTCGACACTATAATAACATCGCGCCGCTCAAAAAGCGAGCTTGTGGCGCTATGACGGAGCATATCTATCTCATCGTTTACCGAGCTGTCCTTTTCGATGTACATATCCTTGCCGGGGATATACGCCTCCGGCTGATAGTAGTCGTAGTACGAAACAAAAAATTCAACCGCATTTTCGGGGAAGAATTCGCGAAACTCCGAGCAAAGCTGTGCCGCGAGAGTTTTATTATGCGCCAGAACAAGCGTCGGGCGGTTTACGTTTGCGATGATGTTCGCCATGGTGAACGTCTTGCCCGAGCCGGTAACACCGAGAAGCGTCTGATGCTTCATTCCCGCCTCAACTCCTGCAGAAAGGCGCGCGATAGCGTCGGGCTGGTCGCCCGTCGGCTTATACGGTGAGTGAAGCTTGAATCTGTCCATTATATCACCTCTCGGAGTTTTTTACATACATACAGTATATCACAAATTATTTTAAATGTAAAGACGGGGGAACAAAATATCTGTTCCCCCGACGTACTTATTTCTTGAATTTTTGGTTCCATTTATATCTTCTGTATAAACTCTTGAAAAAGTCGATAAGATGCGGCGTAAAGAAGATAAAAAGGTTTACAAGCGCCGCTAAAAGCGCAATGCGCATGGGCCATGTGCCGTCAATAAACATGATAAGAAGAAGTATAGCATCCGCCACGGCAAACCAGCGCGCCTCTATCGGTATGAGGAAAAACAACCGCAGCTCATGCCTTGGGAAAAGCAAAGCATACGCCAAGAACAGCGTGAGATTTAAGTATGTGTTCGTGGCATATCCCGAGATAAATCCCGATGCAATGGCGCCTATCACACCGAGCAGATAGTATGCGTTAAAGCCGAACGCGCCCCAACGCTCCTCAAGCGTTTGACCTATAAAATAATAGAAGTAAAGCGAGATTATAACAGTTACGCTTCCCGAGGACGGCGGCAGGAAGAGGAACGTGAACACACGCCACACCTCGCCGGCCATAATAGCCGCTCGGTCAAACGAAAGCACATAACGCAGGCTTATCCCTCTTGATGCTATGAGCATGGCATCCATTATCCACACAATAGCCATTGCGCCGACAAGAATGAGCATCAGATTTTTAATTGCGTGCTTACCGAATTTTCGGTCAAGCTTATCAAGTAATCCCTGGCGGTAGTACACGGTATCACCCCTTTTGGTCTTTATATCATTATTTTACCATAGTTTGCCCGGTAAATCAATACAGAGCCATATTTAATAAAATTATTTACATTTTATGCA
>JAZTXD010000136.1:0-5162 GCA_045636265.1 Candidatus Flemingiibacterium sp. | reverse complement strand
ACTTGATTTATTAACAAAATGGATATATAATATAAAGTGAGGTTTTCTCATCATGAGAAACCGAACATTGATAAATCATGCTTTTCGGAGGTATATTACCGTGAATAAAATAAAAAAAGCAGTCATCCCCGCAGCGGGCCTCGGAACGCGCATGCTTCCGATATCCAAGGCTGTTCCAAAGGAGATGCTTCCCATAGTTGACCGCCCGGCGCTGTCGGTTCTGGTTGAGGAGGCGGTGGCATCGGGCGCCGAGGACATACTCATAATCACCGGACGCGGCAAGGATGCTATCGAGAATTATTTTGACTTCAACGTCGAATACGAGAAGAAATTCTACGATGCCGGCAAGCTTGAAGAAATCGAAAAGATGCGCCGTGCCGCATCTTCGGCAAACGTATATTTCCTTCGCCAGAAGGAAACCAAGGGACTTGGTCACGCGGTACTTAAGGCGAAGAACTTCATCGGCGACGAGCCGTTCTATATACTCTACGGCGACGACGTTATTATCTCTGAAACTCCCGTGTGCCGTCAGCTTGCCGATGCTTATGAAAAATACGGTAAGGCATGCTGCGGTGTAAAGGCTGTGCCGTGGGAGCTTGTGTCAAAATATTGCTCGCTCAAAGCCGAGTCAAACGGCGACAACACTTATCATGTTACCGACATGATAGAGAAGCCGAAGCCGGAGCAGGTGTTCACCAATCTGTCAATACTCGGACGAGTTCTCTTAACCCCCGAGGTGTTTGACATTCTCGAAGAAACTCCCCCCGGTGCCGGCGGCGAGATACAGCTCACCGATGCCATGAAGGTGATAGCACAGAGGGATGGTATGACCGCGGTGGATTTCGAGGGAGAGCGCTTTGACTTTGGCTCGAAGCTCGGATTTTTAACAGCTAACGTAAAAGAGGGAATAAAGCACCCCGAGGTTGGCGAGGACTTCAAGAAATTCCTTATTGATTTTGTAAAAACGCTTTAACCCCCAAACATAGGAGGAAACATATGGAACGCGTATCAAAGCATAACTACTACCTTGATATTGCACAGACCGTCGGCGAGAGAGCGACCTGCCTTCGCAAGAAGTTCGGCGCTATCATCGTGAAAAACGATGTCATTGTGTCAACGGGCTACAACGGCGCTCCCAGAGGACGAAAGAATTGCACCGACCTTGGTTTCTGTATGCGCGACAAATTAAACATTCCGCGCGGTGAGCGTTATGAGCTCTGCCGTTCGGTGCACGCCGAGGCTAACGCAATAATCGCCGCATCGCGCGAGCAGATGCTCGGAGCTACGCTTTATATGGCGTGCGTTGACGGCAAAACGGGCGAGCTTGTGTGCGACACCTGCTCTTGCATGATGTGCAAGCGAATGATAATAAACGCAGGCATTTCAACCGTTATCATAAGAACCGGTACGGATACATATAACGTGGTTGATGTGCAGAGTTGGATTGAGGACGATGACAGTCTTTCGGGAAAATTCGGATACTGATATAACGGTACGTCCGGCGACCTATGAGGATATCCCCTCCCTCTGCACGCTTGAAGAGGAGTGCTTTTCGCTCCCGTGGAGTGTAAACGCCTTCGAGGATTTCTTTTCAAACGGAATATCCCATTGCCTTGTTGCAGAGCTTGACGGGCAGGTGTGCGGATACGTGGGAATGAATCTTATTGAGCCCGAGGGGGAGATAACCAACATCGCCGTTAGCGGACAGTTTCGCAGGCGCGGTGTGGCGAGGGCGCTTATCGGGAGCCTTTGTGACACTGAAGGTCTTGGAAAACTCATGCTCGACGTTCGTGTATCGAACACGGCGGCTATCTCGCTTTACGAAAAGTGCGGATTTAAGTCGGACGGCGTGCGAAAAAACTTCTACTCAAAGCCGCGCGAGGACGCGCTTCTTATGAGTCTTGAAATTAACAACCAAAGGACATAACAATGCTTATACTTGCGATTGAAAGCTCGTGTGACGAAACGTCAGCCGCTGTGTGCGAGTTTGACGGGGACACGAGAAAAATACGCTCAAACATAATAGCTTCACAAATAGAAACCCACAAGCTGTACGGCGGAGTCGTGCCGGAGATAGCCTCCAGAGCACACTGCGATGCGGTGTCGGGGATAACCTATGAGGCGCTCGACGTTGCCGGAGTAACGCTCGGGGATATTGATGCCGTGGCGGTTACGTCAAATCCGGGACTTATCGGCGCATTGCTTGTCGGCGTGAACTTCGCAAAGGCGCTTGCATTTGCGAACGGTAAACCGCTTGTGCCCGTGAACCATATAAAAGGGCACGTTGCGGCGAATTATTTTGAATATGAAAACCTAAAGCCGCCGTTTTTGGCGCTTGTGGCATCGGGCGGACATACTTCGCTTATCAAGGTCACAAGCTATACAGAATTTGAAACCGTTGGACGTACACGCGACGATGCTATCGGCGAGGCGTTTGACAAGGTGGGACGTGTTATGGGGCTGCCGTATCCCGGCGGCGCCGAAATGGACAGGCTGGCTTCTCTCGGTAATGCGGATGCAATAAAGTTCCCGTCTGCCGCGGTTGTTGGCGACAACCTCGACTTTTCGTTCAGCGGACTTAAAACGTCGGTCATCAATTATCTGCACAATGCCGAGCAGAAGGGCGAGGCGATATCCCGCGAGGACGTTGCTGCTTCATTTACGAAGACGGTTACAGCGTCGGTTACGAAGAAGCTCAAAATGGCGTGCGATGCCACGGGTATGCGTGACATCGTTATAGCCGGCGGTGTTGCGGCAAATTCGCATCTGCGTGCGGCACTTGAGGATTTTTGCAAAAAGCGTAAGCTTTCGCTGTACATTCCGCCGCGCTCACTTTGCGGTGACAATGCGGCGATGATAGCGGCGCAGGGATATTACGAATATCTTGCCGGAGTCAGAGCGGACACTTCCCTTAACGCTAAAGCTACGGGGAAATAAAAGCCTGCAAACGATAGAAACATTAGTTATATTTCCGATTTTTTGGTGTTACTGAAGATGTTTACGAAAAAGCCTCCCTTGTGTAAAGGGAGGTGCCCCGTAGGGGCGGAGGGATTGCTCCCAGCGAACTCAAACAACCCCTCAGTCAGCCTGGCGGCTGACAGCTCCCCTTACACAGGGGAGCCTATGGGTGCGACTTCTCATCAAAAACGCCAAGTCTAATTGGAACTAATTATAAAAAAATTTTAAAAAACGGAGATAAAAGCAATGAACAATTACGATGCAAACATTAAGGCGGCACTCGACAAATTTGAAAAGGTACTTCGCTCCCAGCTTGAGCGCGTTGAGAAGATAAACGCGGCAAAGGATTTTGTTGACTACACCGCACTTGACACTCTTACCATCGGTATCTGCGGCGGTGACGGTATCGGTCCGATCATCACCAAGGCGGCACAGGACGTGCTTGAATATATGCTCGCTGACGAGGTTAAGGCAGGCAGGGTTGTATTCAAGGTGATCGACGGTCTTACCATCGAAAACCGCGCGGCATGCGGCAAGGCTATTCCCGATGACGTTATGGAAGAGCTTTACAAGTGCGACGTTATACTTAAAGGCCCGACCACCACTCCCAGAGCAGGCGATCCGTGGCCGAACATTGAGTCCGCGAACGTTGCAATGAGAAAGAATCTTGACCTCTTTGCAAACGTGCGTCCCGTTAAGGTTCCCGATAAGGGCATCGACTGGACCTTCTTTAGAGAGAACACAGAGGGAAGCTATGCAGTAGGCTCGCAGGGCGTGAACGTTACCGACGACCTCGCTGTTGACTTCTGCGTTACCACCACAGAGGGTACAAACCGTATTGCACGTCTTGCATTCGAGTATGCGAGAAAGAACAAGAAGAATCGCGTTTCCATCGTTACCAAGGCGAACATTATCAAGACCACCGACGGTAAGTTCCTTCGCATCTGCGAGGAGATCGCAAAGGAATATCCCGAGATCCAGAGTGATGAGTGGTTTATCGATATCATGACCGCGAAGCTCGTTGACGAGAAGCGCCGTACCGACTTTAAGGTATTCGTGCTTCCCAACCTCTACGGCGATATCATCACCGACGAGGCGGCAGAGTTCCAGGGCGGTGTTGGTACCGCAGGCTCTGCTAACATCGGTAAGAAATATGCGATGTTCGAGGCTATTCACGGCTCCGCTCCCCGTATGATCAAGGAAGGCCGCGGAAAGTATGCCGATCCTTGCTCCATGCTCCGTGCAACAGTACTTCTTCTGTCCCACATCGGCAGACAGGAAGAGGCAGACAAGCTCGAGCGCGCACTTGACTACTGCATGTTCGAGGACAAGAAGTATGTTATCACCGGCCGCGACACCGGCGCTACCTGCGATGAATTCGCGGCGTATGTAATGGACACTGTAAAGAGTCTTTAATCAATTTTCTGAAAGGAAAACAAAATGTCAACTATCAACCGTGATAAGATGCGCGAGGGTTTTGACGACGAGGTGAAGAGCCGTGTTTCTCCGGCTGTGATCAAGCGTCTTCCAAGGTACTACCGCTACCTTCGCGAGCTATTGCAGAATGATATTCTGCGCATATCCTCGGGTGAGCTTTCGAAAATGATGCATGTAACGGCATCGCAGATAAGACAGGATCTTAACTGCTTCGGAGGCTTCGGTCAGCAGGGATATGGCTACAACGTAAAATATCTTTACGGCAAAATAGGTGAAATACTCGGAGTAACACAGAATTTTACCGCTGTTATAATCGGTGCGGGAAATCTCGGAAGCGCGCTTGCGGCAAGCCCGATATTCGAGCGCCGCGGCGTAAGACTCACGGCTCTGTTTGACAATAATCCTGCCGTTATCGGCAAGGAGATTTGCGGTTACACGGTAAAACCCGTGTCGGAGCTTGAAGATTATGTCGCGCAGAACAATGTCAACATCGCTGTGCTTACTCTTACAAAAAATGCGGTGCGCGAAACCGCGGAGCGCCTTGCCGAGCTTGGCATTAAAGGCCTTTGGAATTTCGCAAGCACCGAAATTGATCTCGCGCACAAGGGAGTTGTGGTGCAGAACGTGCACATGGGCGACTCACTTATGACGCTTTGCTATGAGCTTACAAAATAAGCGGAGGGGACTATGAGTGCGAAAAAACTGAAAATCGAATACGGTGACAGTGTTTTCGCGCTTCCGCGCGAGGGCGTGCTGTCATCTCTGTG
>JAZTXD010000135.1:0-1130 GCA_045636265.1 Candidatus Flemingiibacterium sp. | reverse complement strand
GAAGCATGTGAACGTGCATACCGCTACCTGCTTCGCCGTAGATAGGCTTCGGCATAAAGGTCGCGGTTTTGCCGTATTTCAGCGCGGTGTTATGAATGATATACTTTATCATCATAGAGGCGTCCGCCATGTGAACGACCTCGCCAAGCTGGGGCTCTATCTCAAACTGACCCGAAGCGGCAACCTCGGGGTGGTGGTAGTTGATCTCGATGCCCATATCCTTCATAAGAAGGCACATTTCGCTGCGCGCTTCGTAGGAAATATCGAAGGGCTTTGCGATATGGTAGTTTTTCTGCTTGGGAACGACGACGCCGAGGCCTTCCGTCGCGCTGTTCCAATAGGACTGCTTTGCGTCGATGGTGGCACTGATCTCGTTGCCGCTTACCTGCCAGCCCGCGCGGTCGAAGAGATAGAATTCGAACTCGGGAAGGATGAACATCTCATCTGCGATGCCGCTCTTCTGCATCTCTGCAACAGCCGCTTTGATGATGTTTCTGGGGTACTGAGGAAGGGGACGGTTTTCGGGTGTGTCGATGATCATCGCGTTACCCGTCATCGAGAGTGTGGGGATGGAACAGAAGGGATCGATCACAGCTGTGTCGGGATCGGGGATGAATACCATGTCGCTCTTCTCTACCACTGCGTAGCCGTAGTTCGAAGCGTCAAATCCGATGCCGCTCTTCATCGTGTCCTCCGAGAAGTTAGCCGCGGGAATCGATACGTGACGGTACTGACCGTTGATATCGACCATCTTGAAGTCGATCATCTTGATACCGTTTTCTTCGATCATCTGAAGAATATCTTTTACGTTCTTGCTCATTTTTGTGCCTCCGTTTTTTGATGTAAATATAATACTACAAAATCAGAAAAAAATCAAGAGGAAATGATGATTTTGATAAGATTTTTTCAAACTTTTTGAGAGATATGGAGCTTCATCAAAAGATAGAGGACGTCACAAGCGACGTCCTCTTCATTTTGGTGGAGCATAGGGGATTCAGAACCCACAGTTCGCGCGTAATGCACAGCTAACATATAGTTGGGCGGTAGCGCGAACTCCTGCATAATCGCGGTTAGATTTGTAATCCTGTATACAAAAATATATGCGATTATGCGGGGGTTCGAATCAATAT
>JAZTXD010000134.1:0-5119 GCA_045636265.1 Candidatus Flemingiibacterium sp. | reverse complement strand
CTGTTTGGTGCGCCTGAAAGGACTTGAACCTTCACGTCGGGGACACCAGATCCTAAGTCTGGCGCGTCTGCCAATTCCGCCACAGGCGCGGATATTAGGTTTTAGAACCAGATAATAGTATATCATAAATAAAAGATTTTGTCAAGGTATTGATTTTTGCTTTGAAAAGTTGTAAAATATAGTATAGGTATATTTTTGATTTTGCAGTCTGTATTAAGACCCAGGGGTGATATAATGAAAGCACTTGTTTTATCTATAACCGCCGGACAGGGACACAATTCTACCGCTAAGGCAATCTGCGCGTATCTTGGTTCTATCGGATGCGATGCGGAGATGCTGGATACGTTGGCTTATCTTAACCACGCGCTCGGTGAAACCGTTTCCAAGGGATATCTTCTCATGGCGAGCAATGCCAAGCTCGTATACAAGGGCGGATACCGTCTTGCCGAGAAGCGCAATAAGTCAAACACCGATATTTCTCCAACGAGAACAACGGGTAAGCTTATGAGCAAGAAGCTCGCTAAATATATAAATAACTACGATCCCGATGTTATAATATGCACACACGTTTTGCCGGCTATCATCCTTGATGTAATGAAGAAAAAGGGTGAGCTTCGCGCGAAGACTGTAGGTGTGCTTACCGATTTCATGTTCCACCCGTATTGGGAGGAAGCGCTTAATCTTGATTATATGGTAATTCCCAATGAACAGCTTACAGCCCAGGCGCTTAAAAAGGGATTTACCCGCTCGCAGATTCTTCCGATGGGTATTCCGATTCATCCGAAGTTCAGCGAGAATAAGTATACAAAAGAGCAGGCACGCGCAGAGCTTGGACTTGACATTAACAAGCGTACTGTGCTTTTGATGAGCGGCGGTGTTGGATACGGAAACATAGACCGTACTGTTGAGGCGCTTGATGCGGTACCGTACGATTTCCAGCTTATCACTGTTTGCGGCAGTAATAGTGCGATGAAGGCTCGTATTGACGAGATGAAGACGAAAAAACGCATACTCAATCTCGGATTCGTAAATTATATCGACAAGCTCATGGACGCATCTGACTGTATAATTTCAAAGCCGGGCGGACTTACCACATCCGAAGCACTTGCAAAGCGTTTGCCCATGGTAATCGTCGATCCTATTCCCGGTCAGGAGGACAGAAACACGGAATTCCTGACGAACAACGGCGTTGCTATGGCTGTTTCCGCAACTAGTACGCTCGATGATGTTTTGTACCAGCTTTTAGCAAATCCACGCAGAGTAGATGTTATGCGTGAAGCGATTGACCTTATAGCAAAGCCGAATTCAACCAGGGACATCTGCGATTTCGCCAAGAAAATCTGCGAATGATCTCAGCATGATATTCTACGTTTAAAACACATTACAGCAAGCCGTCGCCTTTGGCGGCGGCTGTGTTATTTTGAAAGGACAGCGTATGCCAAAAGTACTGCTTTTTGCGCTCAATTCATCATATACGCACACAAATCTCGCGGTGCGATGTATAAAGAATTCGCTCACTGCCGCAGGATATGAATGTGATATAGCGGAGTTCAATCTCAAAGACAAACGAAGGAGAATACTCGAAGCTCTTATAGGCGCCGATGCGGACATTTACGGGTTCTCTGTTTACATATGGAACGCACGCGAAATGTACGCTTTTGCGTCGGATCTGAAGAAGATCCGTCCAAACGCCAAAATAGTGTTCGGCGGTCCCGAGGTGTCGTTTGACACGGAGGAAATTCTCGAGCGGCACTCATACATAGACTGTATTTTCTCCGGAGAGGGCGAAGCGGCGTGGGTGAAGCTCTGCGAGGAATATGACGGAGGCATCCCACGGGTTATCGACGGCGGTATATACGAGGACTTTTCAAAAGAGGGAATAGCGTACAGCGAAAACGAACTTTGCGGCGGCTCACGTGTTGTGTATTACGAATCCTCGCGAGGCTGCCCGTACAGATGTGCATACTGCCTTTCGGCGATAAGCGGAAAAGTGAGAGCAAAGAGTGCCGAGGACACGCTCGCCGATCTGCTCCGCTTTGAAAAAATCGACCACATAAAAATCATCAAATTCGTTGACCGTACATTTAACTTTGACCGTGAGCGTGCGAAGAAAATCTGGCACGGACTGCTTGACGGAAAATATACAAAGAACTATCATTTCGAGATATGCGCCGAGCTTCTTGACGAGGAAAGCTTTGAATTGCTCGCATGTTTCCCGAATGGGAAAATACAGCTTGAAATCGGAGTGCAGTCAACAAATCCCGAAACACTCAAACGAGTGGAGCGCTCTGACAAAACCGATAGCATTATCTCTGCTATAGAACGGCTTCACAAAATGGGGAATGTGCATATTCACGCCGATCTTATCGCAGGGCTTCCGGGCGAAACTATGGCAAGCTTCGCCGTAGCTTTCGATGCGCTTTACGGTAAGTGCGACATGCTTCAGCTTGGATTTTTAAAGCTGCTTCGCGGCTCAAAGCTGCGCCTCACGGCGGAGGACTTCGGCTGTGTTTATTCTGAACAGCCGCCGTATGAGGTGCTCTCTACCGACACGCTCACATTCGCCGAGCTTTGCCGACTTCATGACATTGACGATGTATGCGACAGATATTGCACCGAGGCATTCAAACGCTCTGTGGCGCTCATCGTTTCACGCGGCGAGTCGCCGTTTGACACATTCGCCAATATCGCACACTGTTTCAGGCGCGACGAATACCGTACATACGATGTTTCCCAGCCGCGAGCATATGAACTGCTTTATGAATATGCGCATATCGGTGAAGACAGGGAGCTTTCGGAGCTTCTGACGCTTGATTTCCTCACATCGCAGAAGATGTCCGCACCGATTATCGGCGGATATGAATTAAAACGAACGGACAGTGAATTAAAGCGTGAGTTTATGCGTTATGCGGATTCTCACGGCATTGAATACTTTGCTCCGGCGCTTGAGTGCCGCATCGGACGTGGGGAATACATAGTGGACAGACGCATGATGAAGGCATATAAGGTAATCGGTGCGGAATTTGTGGAAATATAAAAAAAGCAATTTTATTTGGTAATTTAATACGTTAAATTGACTATTGCATTTTTTGGCGTTATATGATATAATAATTTTATGTATTTTCATTCAGATGAGGATGCAAATAATGCGGCGTGATGCCGTGCTTATCGAAATTAAGGAGGATAAAGCTATGAAAATTTCATTTTCCACACTCGGATGCCCTGACTTCAGTTGGACGGATATCTATTCGCTAGCTAAAGACTTTGGCTTTCACGGAATTGAAATGCGCGGACTTGGAGGCAATATTTTCTCTCTTAAAGCATCTCCGTTTCGCAAAGAAAATCTGGAAAAAACAAGAGAGCAACTTAAAAAGCTAAAGCTTGAGATTTGCTGTCTGTCATCCGGCTGCGCGCTCAGATATGCAGAGAAGCATGAAGAGAGCATAGCTGAACTCAAGGAATATATCGAGGTTGCATCGGCGCTGGGCACACCTTATATCCGCGTGCTCGGCGACCTGACTGCAGGTCCCACAACCGATTTTGACGATGAAAATGTTATCGGTCCACTCAAGATTTTAGCACCTATTGCCGAAGCGGCAGGCGTTACACTGCTTGTTGAAACCAACGGTGTTTATTCCGATACTGCGCGTCTTGCCGATGTGCTCTCAAGAGTGGCGAGCGACAGCGTTGCGGCGCTTTGGGATTTTAACCACCCATATCGCTTCAACGGTGAATTACCCGAAACCACCATTACAAACCTCGGTGCATACATAAAGCACGTTCACATAAAGGACTCCGTTTTAGAGAACGGTGAGGTTGTGTATAAGCTTGTCGGAGAGGGCGACCTTCCCCCGATGGCTGACTACATGAAGGCGCTTCGTTCGCTCAACTATGAGGGATACATCTCCCTTGAGTGGATAAAGCAGTATGCGCCGGAGCTTTCCGATGCAGGCATCGTGTTCCCGCACTTTGCTCATTTTATGGAACAGTATCTCGGAAATGCTCACATGGCAGGTCATCTCATTCCCAATGCGCGCGGCACCGGAAACTATGTGTGGCCGAAAAATCAGCTTATCGATCTCACGTTCCCGCAGGTGCTTGACCGAATGTGCGAGGAATTTCCGGATCAGTATGCGTTCCGCTATACCGAGTGTGACTACACAAGAACATATCCCGAGTTCCGTGACGATGTTGACACATTTGCACGTGCGCTTATCTCAATGGGCGTAAAGCAGGGCGACCATGTTGCTATATGGGCAACAAATGTGCCGGCGTGGTACATCACGTTCTGGGCAACCGTTAAGATCGGTGCCGTGCTTGTAACCGTGAACACCGCATACAAGAAACACGAAGTGGAGTATCTGCTCCGTCAGTCCGACACCCATACGCTCGTTATGGTTGACGGATATAAGGATTCTGACTATGTTGGAATTATGAAGGAGCTTGTTCCCGAGCTTGCGGCACACGAGGGAGGCAAGCCGATTCACTCGCGCAAGCTTCCGTTCCTTCGCAATGTTATAACCGTTGACTCAAAGCAGCCGGGATGTCTCACATGGGACGAGGCTGTGGCTATGGCAGAGAGAACTCCCGTTGATGCGGTTTACCGCCGCGCGGCTATGATAAACAAGCACGACGTGTGCAACATGCAGTACACCTCCGGTACCACGGGATTCCCCAAGGGCGTTATGCTCACGCACTACAATGTTGTAAACAACGGTAAAGCTATAGGCGACTGCATGGATCTTTCCACAGCAGACCGCATGATGATTCAGGTTCCCATGTTCCATTGCTTCGGCATGGTGCTTGCAATGACCGCGTCTATGACACACGGCGTTACTATGTCGCCGATTCCCGCATTCTCGCCGAGAAAGGGACTTGCGTGCATCAACAAGGAGAAGATCACCGCGTTCCACGGCGTTCCGACCATGTTTATCGCAATGCTCGGTCACGAGGACTTTGAAAAAACCGATTTCTCATATATGAGAACGGGTATCATGGCAGGCTCACCGTGTCCTATCAAGGTTATGGAAGAGGTTGTCGAGAAGATGCATATGCCTGAGATATGCATAACATACGGTCAGACCGAGGCTTCTCCGGCAACAACCATGTCAAAGACCAC
>JAZTXD010000133.1:0-7842 GCA_045636265.1 Candidatus Flemingiibacterium sp. | reverse complement strand
AAGCACAACGTACTTGCCGATCATGTCCTTGTATCTTTCGTCCTCGGGGTTTACCGCAACAGCAGTATCGCCGAGAAGTGTTTCGGGACGGGTGGTAGCAACCTCAACGTATCCGCCGCCGCCAACAAGGGGATAGCGGATATGCCAGAAGTGACCGTGCTGTTCCTCATAGTCAACCTCGGCGTTTGAAATGGAGGTCTTACAGTGAGGACACCAGTTTATAATGCGCTCACCGCGGTAGATGAGTCCCTTGTCGTAAAGGCGCTTGAATACCTCGCGAACTGCCTTGCTGCAGCCCTCGTCCAGAGTGAAGCGCTCACGGCTCCAGTCGCAGGAGGAGCCCATTTTCTTAAGCTGTTCGATAATTCTTCCGCCGTACTGACGCTTCCAATCCCACGCGCGAACAAGGAACTGATCACGGCCAAGGTCTTCCTTGGTAAGTCCTTCCTTGCGCATAGCCTCAACGATCTTTGCCTCGGTAGCGATTGACGCGTGGTCAGTACCGGGGAGCCAGAGAGTTGCAAAGCCTTTCATTCTCTTATAACGGATAAGGATATCCTGAAGAGTGTTATCAAGGGCATGTCCCATGTGGAGCTGACCGGTGATGTTTGGAGGCGGAATAACAATTGTGTAGGGAGTTTTATTCTCATCGCGGACTGCGGTGAAATATCCCTTGTCGCACCAGTTTTTGTAGATGCGATCCTCGAATTCCTTCGGGGCATAGTTCTTTGGCAGATTGATCTCTGTGTTCATTTTCTATATCCTTTCGTTAGGTGAATTTGTATCGGAACGCAAAAAACGCCCCGACACTTTAGTGTCAGGGCGCGTTGGCGCGGTACCACCTGATTTTATATCTCAGCGAAAAGCGATTACTTTTCTTCTTCTGTAACGTGAAGATAACGGCGTCGGCTACTTGGCATATGCTGTTCACTTGGCGGCTCGGGGACTACTTCGGAGATCTTTCGTGACCGCCTCACACCAACCGGCGGCTCTCTTGACACGTGGGAAAACCTACTCCTTCCCGTCATTGCCTTTACGATAGTATACCATATATATATAAGGATGTCAAGAGGATAGAAAAAAATTCTGCTTCACTAGGAGAACAAATCGCATATTTCTTTCATTTATTAATAATGAAGACTTCCTTTCATTTATTAAACATATATATTAACCGAAATTTGGTAACTTTTTTCACAAAATCTGAAAATTAAGCAATCACCCCGATTTTCAGCTTCAGAAGTCGAAACTACATGTAATTCGATACTAAAAATAAATTTCATTGTATATAAGTGATATATAGTGTAGATATATATGACATATTTATGTATATTTTGACACATTCGTTAATATAAATGCATGTTTTGTGAATATTCGCATTTATACAAATATTCACGAATAATTATAACGGCAAAACCGAATATTTTTCCAATATATGTATATGTTTCATTTTCATGTCAATTAAAATGGTACTTTTTTGTGTAAAGCGTATATTTATGTGCATATTTTGTATGCACATTTGCGGCAAACTGACTATTTTCCTCAAAAAGACTTGCCAAATCATTTTTTTTGGTTTATAATATTATTTGCTTCGACTCTCCGCACATGCCAAATTATGCCATGTCATAACAAGTGCGCATCGTGCATATACTGCTTACTAGGCAGGAGTTACTACCGCCACTTGAAAATTTGTCCTTCGGAATTTTCAAGTCCCTCATAGCGGTAAGCATTTACGAAAGGAAAAAAATTATGATAGCAAACCAATCTAAATATGTATTGGGAGGTGTATTATTGTGATCGGCTTCTTTGTTAATAAAAAGCGAACTCTGTCAGCCGTGCTCACAGTGATATTTGCTATAACTCTCTGCGCCGTGGCTACATGTATCATAGCAGCTGCTCCGCGTGACAACGACTTCGAGCCGCAAATCACTGTTTCCGACGATTCGGAGAAGATAGCAGCTCCGGAAACTGCAGAAAGCACTTCCCTCCCCGACTCTGATGAAACCACAAGCGAGGCTGATGATCAAACTTCCTCTTCTGCGGTAAGTACTCACACCGACAATATCAAAGTCGATGCTCCCGAGACAACCGAAGAGGAAACAACCGCCGTAACCGAACCTATCGTTCCTTCGGATTCGGAAACCACCGAAGACATCGTGGTAGAACCGGAAACAACCGAGGAGGATATCGCAACTTTCGATACCTCTTTTGAAGAAATCGAAGACCTTACCCCGCCTGACGGTCCTTTGTATGTCATTCCCGAAATGAAGGACGGACTTCTCGCGGACGAGCTTTCTGTAGAACACACGATTGAAGACCCGACTTTTGATATTACCGACGAAGAACTTATTCTTGCAGCAACAGTTATTCAGCTCGAGGTAATGGGTGACGGTTCAAGACTTTACGGTTTTGAAGATATCCCGCAGAAATATTGGGAAATGTGTGCCGTTGCTCAATGTATCAGAAACAGAGTAGAAAGCAAATCGTTCCCCTCAACTGTTAAAGAGGTTATTACGCAGTCCACCACATATCCAAACGGCTATGTAGTTTACCAGTTCAGCCCTGAGGAAAAATTGGATGCATACACACCTACCGAAGATGCAATAATTGCAGCATATGAAGTTTTCTACAAAGGAGTTTCGGTACTTCCCTCTAATTACTACTATTTCTGTGCAACCTACATATGTGAGTATTTTGAAGAAAGCAACGCCTATATGTTTTCCTATAACGAAGACGGCAGTGTTGTAAAGACCGAAGGACATCTCACAACATTCTACGCGGGACGCAAATAATCAGAAAAATAAAATCTCGGCACATGCAAAAGTGCCGAGATTTTTTACTAACCCACAAAAACACAAGCAACGCACAAATCAAATGTTGTGCGTTGCTTTCGTTTTATTTATTCATCTGCATCTTCCAATATATCCGCTTCTTCATCCGACTGTTTTACGACAGTAACGGTCGCAGCCTCAATTTGATGGTCTGTAACCTGTGTCACAGAAATGTGCAATCCCCATGCATCAAGTTCAAACGTTTCACCGTCTGCCGGTATACTGCCAAACTCGGAAAATACCATTCCGCTAAATGTATCAAAATTGTCCTTGGGAATGTCAACACATGTAGCTTCAGATATATCATCAAGCGCTACATTTCCGCGAAGCTCCCACGTGGAATCGGATGTCTGTTCAAAGGAAGCAACCTGTTTTACATCTTCCTCATCATCCTGTCCGAGATCTCCCACGAGCTTGGTGAGGAGGTCATTAATCGTGATAATACCGTGCATGCCGCCGTATTCGTCGAGTACCACAGCAAATGTTTTACCGCCGGTTCTCATTTTTCTGAATAGCACGTCCGCCTTTACGGTTTCGGGAACAAAGTACGGCTTCTTAACCGCTTTTTCCATTACATTCTCGCGAGTTCGCTCGTCAAGTCGGAAATAATCCTTCAAATACAGAACTCCGACAACATCGTCGACCGACTCATTGCACACCGGATAGAACATGTGACACCTTTCGTGAATGATACGGTCCCATTCTTCATCCGATTCGTCAAGCCAAAGCATTGTGACATCTGTTCGGTGTGTCGCAACATCACCGACGTTCAGATCGTCAAACTCGAATACATTCTGGATAAATTCGCGCTCCTCGTCGTCGATCTGGCTGTTTTTAGCGGCAGAATCGACCATATCGCGGATATCTTCTTCGCTGACGTCATTGTCGCTTTCATTCGGGTCAATTCCGAAAAGCCTTAATACACCGTTAGTTGATACGGTAAGCAGCCACACAAGCGGTCTGAAGATGAAGCCTATGAACAGGACAAGCCCCATCATTGCCAAGGCTATCTTTTCGGGATTTCTCGCAGCAACACGCGTTGGAACAAGCTCACCCAGAACAAGCGTGATGAATGAAAGAATTACAGTCACAGCAATAACCGCCAAAGTGTCAAGCAGACTCACGGAGAGCGTAACACCGAGGTCAACAAGCCATTTAACGATTCTGTCCGAAAAATGCTCTGCCGCGAATGCCGCACCGATGAATCCGGCAAGGGTTATCGCAACCTGAATTGTAGCAAGAAATTTTGCAGGTTGATTTGTAATTTTAAGTAGTTTTTTGGCGCGTTTGTCGCCTTCGTCAGAAAGTTTTTCAAGTTTTCCTTCGCTTATACCGATAAGTGCGTGCTCGGCCAGTGTAAACGTGGCATTGATAGCAATGAGCACAACCTGAAGCAACAGCATAAGCCATAAATTGCCTTCCAAAATAAATCCTCCTTTAATACCTTATAAGTTTCACTCGATTGCCTGCGCGTGCCATATCATTCACGCAGAGGAAGGTTGCGTTCGAGCGTTACCCAGACGTAGATATCAAACGAATGTACGTTAAATACCGACGCGCACAAAGGAGGGATACTATGGCCGCCGCCATCCATTAGAGCCTTTCACCCACTTTCAGAATATATTTAATTAATTATACAGCAAATAACGTTATTTGTCAATAGAAACGGGACTTTTTGTACCGTTAGTTTCTACCTATGCATGTGTATAACACGTTTCTGAGTCTTGGCTGATAGTATTCCTCCTGCGGATTGAGCATATGGTGCGTGTAAAACATTGAGAGCTTGAGTTCGGGATCGACAAGCACAGTCGCACCTGCCGCACCGCCCCAACCAAACTCGCCAATATTGCCGCAAGTTCCGCTCTTTGCTTTGTCAATGAGCGTTCTCACGCCAAGACCGTAGCCGTATCCTCTGAGCTGTGGCCACGAAAAATCAGCAAGAAGCTCTGGAGAGAGCTGATTTGTTCGCATAAGATCGATAGTACCGGCGGAGATTATCTGTTCCCCATTCATACCAATACCGCCGTTTGCGAGAGCCGAGGCAAATTTGGAATAATCCGAAACCGAGGTAGTAATGCCGGCTCCGCCGCTGTCATATTCCGTACCGAGAATAGCCGTCGGATGCTTGTCAACCTTTTCAATATGTCCGGATGCACTGTTGTCTGCAGCAGACTGAAGCTTAACGAGATTTGTCTCGGTGCTGTTGACATACCTGTACATCTCGGCAACGCGATCGATAACCGCCTCATTGTGATAGTAGGATTCATTCATATCAAGCGGCTCGAAAATATTCTTTTTTACATAATCGCGGAACTTCATGCCTGATATAACCTCAACCACAGCTCCCAAAATATCGTGGCTAATGCTGTAACCCCAATGTGTTCCCGGCTCAAATGCAAGCGGATCAGCCGCAACACATCTCGCACATACGAGGGTATCCATTTTTCCATCGGTGATTTCACGTGCCTTCTTAAAGCCGTCCGAGTTCGTGTTATATGTAAATCCCGAAGTCATCGTGAAAAGATTACGCAAGGTTATCGGCTTCTCACATCTCACGATATTTCCTTGTGTGTCGCGATAAAACATGTTTCTATACTCGGGGATAAAATCGTAAAGCGGATCGTCGAGAAGAAAATATCCGCGCTCATAAAGCTGAAGCGCCGCCGTTACGGTAACCGGCTTTGAGCAGGAGAAAATATTGAAGAGCCTGTCGCCGCTCATCTTAATTTTATTTTCAACATCCTCATATCCCGACTGATAGGTGAACACCTCTTTATTATCTATACAAATACTGATACTGTTGCCGGGAATTCTCCAAGCAGTAAGTCTGTCCATAAAGTCCTTCATTATCGAAAAATCCATATTTACCCTCCTAAAATTGATGCTTATTTACACCCCAATTATACCACAGTTATCGCCAAAATGCAACAGTTTTTTTAACAAATTCACTATTGATTTGAAGCGCCCGGTAATGGTATAATATATTCAGTTTAATTCTCGAAAGGATACTACTATGATAGATAAAGAAATTGCCGAACTCAGACGCCGTCTTGTGCCGGATAAGCACAATATAACCACCCTCTGCGGCAGATATATCAACTCCCAGAAGGAAACCATACACGAGTTCTCTACCCCGTTTTTTATGCTTCCCGAGGAAGAAAGCGAAAAATATCTCGCTATATTCAAGCGCACACTGTCGGGCATAAACGGAAAAAATCTCATAAATATAGAGTTCTCCATCTCCCAGGTGGAGTCGGGCGAAGAACACGCCGCGCTTACAGCTCTGCGAAATACAAAAATCAAGGATAACGATGCCGTAAAAGCATTTTTTGACAAGGCTGTCGAGGGGCTTAATCTCGAGGGAAACAATCTGATACTTCTCATGACCGATACATATGATGTCCCCACAAAGCACAAGGATGACGGTGACTCGGGAGAGTCCACATCGATGTTCTCGTATATAATGTGCGCCGTATGCCCCGTTAAGGAAGCGAAGTCTACACTTGCGTATGACGCGACAAAGCAGAGCTTCCACACGCGCTCCTGCGAGTGGAACGTATCCGCGCCCGAGCTTGGATTTTTGTTCCCCGCGTTCGATTCGCGCCAGACGAACATTTACAACGCTTTGTACTATGTAAAAAACGTCGATGACAGCAGTGAAAATTTCGCAAAGAACATCTTCGCCACGGAGCTTCCTCTCCCGGCAGGTGAGCAGAAAACTATCTTTGAAGCGGTGCTTTCAAACACACTCGAGGATGAATGTTCATACGGCGTTGTCCAGGCGATACACGACGATATCGCGCTTCGCATTGAGGAGCACAAGAATCTGCGTGAGCCGGAGCAGCTTACGATAACGCGCACAGAGATTGCATCCGTACTTGAGAGCTGTAACGTATCCGCAGAGAAAATCGAAAGCTTCAAGAAAAGGTGCGACGAGGAGTATGGCGCATGCGCTCCGATACTTCCCCGCAATATCGTTGAGCCGCGAAAGCTTGAAGTGAAAACGCCTGATGTCACAGTAAAGGTAAATCCCGAGCGCGGCGATCTGGTGGAAACTCGAGTAATTGACGGAGTTAAGTACATACTCATCCGCGCCGATGCCGATGTTACTGTCAACGGCGTTTGGGTGGATATAAAGGATAAGGAATAGAAAAGCACGCCCCAAAGGGCGTGCTTTCACATATCCTTTTTAATTCTCTCAAGCGCCGCTTTTTCGATTCGCGAAACCTGCGCTTGTGAAATGCCGATTTCTCCCGCGATCTCCATTTGTGTGCGCCCCTTGAAATAGCGAAGCTCTATAATGTTCTTTTCCCTCTCGGATAAGCGCTTCATCGCTTCCTTTAGTGCTATATCCTCAAGCCACGCCTCGTCCGTGTTGTCCGTGTCGCTAATCTGATCCATTATATATATCGAGTCACCGCCGTCGGTGAACACCGGCTCAAATAGGCTCACCGGTTCGACGATAGCTTCAAGTGCGGCACCGACTTCCTCCTTTGTGCTTCCGATTGCTTTGGCGATATCCTCAACACTCGGCTCGCGGTCAAGAGTACGCACAAGCGCTTCCCTTGCCTGAAGCGCACGGTACGCAAGATCACGCACCGAACGGCTAACGCGGACTGTGTTATTGTCCCGAAGATAGCGGCGTATCTCGCCGATTATCATAGGCACAGCATAGGTTGAGAATTTGACATCGAGTGACGTGTCAAAGTTATCAACGGCTTTGATAAGCCCAATGCATCCCACCTGAAAAAGATCGTCGAGGTTTTCTCCTCTCCCTGTAAAGCGCTGAATAATCGACAAAACAAGACGCAAATTCCCGTTTATCAGCTCTTCTCTTGCAAAGCTGTCACCATCGTGCGCCCTTTTAAGAAGCTCTTTCTTTTGCTCGGATGTTAATGTCTTTAAATTTGCTGTATTTACTCCGCAAATTTCAACTTTGCGGTTGTATGCTGTACTCTTCATTTCGTGCGGCTGCCTTCCCTACATAAGATTGCCTATGTAGTATTGCCGCACG
>JAZTXD010000132.1:0-1202 GCA_045636265.1 Candidatus Flemingiibacterium sp. | reverse complement strand
GGGCGGTATGATAGGCTTTCGGGAGCTACTGCTCGCCATACACGAAAAATGGGTATCCGACCGCGATATGCTCTTGAGGGATTCGGAGAAAATTATTGAGCATCTGAACAGCTCGGAGAGCGTGTCGGATATAGCGGATATTGATCTAACACACTTGGCAGTGTCGCAATATGAGCGCATCTATGACGCAAAACACGGCGGATTCGGACGAGCGCCGAAGTTTCCGACACCGCACAATCTGCTCTTTTTGCTCGATTACTACGAGCGTTACAAAACAGCCTCGTGTCTGAACATGGCGGAGCAAACCCTCTTGCAGATGTATCGCGGTGGAATGTTCGATCACATCGGATTTGGATTCTGCCGCTATTCCACCGACAAAAAGTTTCTTGCTCCGCATTTCGAGAAAATGCTGTACGACAACGCGCTCCTGATACTCGCCTATTGTAAGGCGTACACGGTAACAAAAAAGGCATTATATCTTGAGATCGCAGAAAAAACGGCAAGCTATATTCTCCTTGAAATGACCTCCCCCGAAGGCGGATTTTACAGCTCGCAGGACGCCGACAGCGAGGGTGAAGAAGGAAAATATTATCTGTTTACGCCCGACGAGATCACAAAGATTCTTGGCACAGAGGACGGAACGCGCTTCAACCGTCATTTTGATATAACGGACGCAGGCAATTTTGAGGGCAAGAATATCCCGAATCTCTTAAAAAGCGATCCTTCCAATAACAGCTTTGAATCTTTTCTTCCCATGCTTTATGATTACCGAAAAAAGCGATATTCACTTCACCGCGACGAAAAGATCTTAACGTCGTGGAACAGCCTGATGATCGCCGCTATGTGTGAGCTGTATCTTGTCAGCGGGAAGGAAATATATCTTTCTGCCGCACAAAACTCAGATAGCTTTATGCAGAAATGTCTGTGTGATGGTGATGCGCTCTATGTCAGCTTTTATATGAAAAAACGGGGCGTAAAAGGCTTTATCGATGATTACTCCGCGTATGTTTTTGCCCAACTTTCGCTGTATCGCGCCACTTTGGATAGTGAACATTTGAATAGGGCAAAGCGCTTATGCGATAAGGTCATATCGGATTTCGGAGATAATACGGGCGGATTTTATCTGTATGGCAAAGATCACGAGGAGCTGATTTTGCGTCCAAAAGAAACCTACGACGGCGCGATCCCAAGCGGTAATTCGC
>JAZTXD010000131.1:0-1280 GCA_045636265.1 Candidatus Flemingiibacterium sp. | reverse complement strand
AGATCCATCTCGTCAGCGCCCTTAACTGCAAGCAGTGCAGATGTGACGTCCCTGCCGTAATTTATGTAAACCTTATTTGTTCTTCCCATTTTGTTCCTTTTTATCAGTGTGATACATATTTTGCGCTACCTCGTAGCAAAGCGTCATAAGAGAGTCACCGATATGCACATTCTCAATCACTATACGATCGGGATCAAGCTCGATCTCCTTACCTGTAAAATTCCATATGCCGCCGATATTCATAGCGCCAAGGCGCAACGCAACTTCAGATGCAAACTCCTTGGGTAACGTCAAAATAGCGATATTTACGCCAAATTCCTCAATCTTTGCCTCAAGCTCGTCCATAGAATAGACTCGCACGCCATTTACAGTCTTACCGATAACGTCCGCGGATACGTCGAACATCGCTACAACGTCAACACCACGCTTTTCAAACATGGGGCTGTTTACAAGTGCAAGTCCAAGGTTACCCGCACCGATGACTGCCGCGCGAAAACCACAGCCAACGCCAAGTATCTCGCAGATCTTGGTATAAAGGTAGTTTACGTTATATCCATATCCCTGCTGACCAAATCCGCCAAAGCAGTTGAGATCCTGTCTTATCTGTGAAGCGGTGACGTTCATCATACGTGACAACTCCGCAGAGCTGACCCTCGTCTTTCCCTCTCTGATTACCTCACGCAGATATCGAAAATATCTGGGCAGTCTTTTGATAACCGCCGGAGATACGTCGGGGCGAAAGCTGTTGATGCTCATCGCTTTGTCTATCATTTCTTCGCTAAGAATATCCTTGTCATTAGTTGAATTATACATCTTTCCCCCTATTATCAATCGTCAAGCGCTGACGCGTTGAGTGAAGTATTTGCAAAATTTCCCGCAAGATATTCAAAATATCCCGCTGCGGCTACCATAGCCGCGTTATCAGAGCAAAGCGCGAGAGAAGGTTTGCAGAATTCCACTCCACGCTTCTTACAAAGCTCGTCAAGCGCGCCTCTTATGTGCGAGTTTGCGGCAACACCGCCAGCCAGCACAAGACGCTCAGTTCCTGTTTTATCTATTGCAAGTGACACTTTTTTAACTATCGCATCAACAATGACACGCGTATATGATGCGGTAAGATCCGCGTGATTCGGCTCATTTCCCTTCTGACGCTCGCTGTTAATAATATTGAGCGCGGCGGTCTTAAGTCCGCTGAAGGAAAAATCCAGCGTATCTCCGAGAAGTGCAGGTGACGGAAGCTTGAATGCATTTGCATCGCCCTCGTAAGCCAGCTTGTCCAT
>JAZTXD010000130.1:0-32108 GCA_045636265.1 Candidatus Flemingiibacterium sp. | reverse complement strand
TTCTGTGTGTTATCGGAAATGCTCATCCGTTTTCTCCTCTGTCAAAGTATGTCGCGGAAAACCGCTTTGTATAATATATGACAGAGGAGAAAAGGATATTCCTTAAGATATAACCTCGTACATGGAAGCCGCGTCAGCCTTTGCGGTGAACTCGCGCACATCAATAACCTTAAGCTTTGTTGTACGCTGACCGAATGTTATTTCAATAACATCGCCCTCTTTGACGTCGTAGGACGCCTTGGCAGGTCTGCCGTTCACAGATACATGCTGTGTGTCGCAGGCTTCGTTTGCAACGGTACGCCTTTTGATAAGACGCGATACCTTCAGAAATTTATCAAGACGCATTAATTACTTGTTGAGCTTAGCCTTAAGAGTCTTGCCGGTAGCGAAGGAAAGACGCTTGGAAGCGGGAATGGTGATAGCCTTGCGGGTTGCGGGGTTGATACCGCTTCTTGCGGGACGGTCCTTAACCTCGAAAGTACCGAAGCCAACAACCTGTACCTTTTCGCCTGCGAGGATAGCTTCCTCGATGCCGGTGAATGTAGCGTTGATAACAGCCTCAACGTCCTTCTTCTTAAGACCTGTTTCCTTGGTAACCTTTTCAATGAGTGTAGTCTTGTTCATGATGTTTAACCCTTTCTAAAATATTCTTATTACCGTATATTTTTCGGTATTTTAATTATAACATTATTTTTTAATTTTAGCAATACTTTTTTATAAAAAAGTTTCAAAAAAGTCGCATAAAATCAGTATTTTTCAGCTTTTTAATCATTTTGCTTCCATATTTTTACAGCTTGAGCGTGAAAAATTACTCTTTAGCGCCGAGAACCAGCCTGTCGCAAGCATCAGCAAGTGCTTTTTCACAGTCAACTCCATACTCTCTTGCCATGGAAACAACGCTGAAAAGTAAGTCACCAACAAGCTTTTCGGCATCGTTTTTATCTGTGATTGCGGACTTGACGGCATCATTTTGGGGAACACTATATCCAAGCTTTGCTGCCTTTGAGCACAGCTTGTCCGCACGTATCAGAGCAGGCAGAGAGTGCGAAACCGAGTCGAGCACTTCCCTGTCACTTTTCTGATGCTTTTCAACAACTTTGATCTTGTCCCAGTTGTTAAGTACCTCTTCGGCGGTGTCCGCTTTTACGTCGGCGAAGATATGCGGATGACGCAGGATCAGCTTTTTACAAACACCGTCAGCAACGTCGTCGAGGTTAAAGTTACCCGCTTCCTCGGCGATTCGTGCGTGAAATACTACCTGAAGCGCGAGGTCGCCCAGCTCCTCGCACATGAGAGCTTTGTTGTCGGTGTCAATCGCTTCGATAACCTCATAGGTTTCCTCAATGAGATTGCGGCGGATCGACTTGTGGTCCTGCTCTATATCCCAGGGACAGCCGCCCGGTGCGCGCAGGATCTCCATTATTTCACGCAGATCGCTCATTGTATAATTATTTTTTGACTTCAGCGCCTGTATGCGTTCTTTCATTTTAGAATTTTTCCTTTCCGTTATTTTTGTAATGGGATTTCCCCAGTCTATTCTGTTTTTATTATATGTAAAATTGAGCCGAGAATGAGATATGCGACACCTGCGCCTCCTATTGATATAATGGTACCCGCAATCGGATGAAGAATAACCGCAAGAGTCACCGAAAGTGCGGCACAAATAAGCGGCTTTATGTACACCTTTTCAGTTATCGCCTTGCCAAGCGGCGTCAGCGCCGCAATAGCGACCACAGATATGAGAAGTACCGTGAAATAGCAAATAAACGTTGATACGGGAGTCGCGAATTTACCGATCATAGGCGTCAAGAGCCACGTTGAAAGCAGTTTCATCGCGGCACCGACAAGCATTGCGTAAAGCGGAATACGCTCGTGTGAGCTTGCCTGCAATATGGTGTTTGTGAGCGCTAACATGCAAAGAAGCATGGACGACGGCGAAAGGAGCGTAAGGAGCAATGCGCCGCGCTCTGCCACATCATCGGCAAACAGCAGCGAGAGTATCGGCTTCGCCATTGCAGACATTCCAACAGCACACGGAAGTGCAAGCATCAGCGTAGAACTTGCGGCATCCTTTGTGAGCCTGAATGCCTTTTTAGTATCGCCCACAGCGAGGGCCGACGACAGTGACGGCAAGAGTGCGTACGCAATCGGCATTGTTATCACCGGCGGCAGATTGAACATCGGTAGCGCGAGCGAAGAATAGTTGCCCCAGATTGCCGCAACCTCTGCCTGTGCCATGCCGGCGCTGTGGAGCGTGCGCGTCATTATGAGCGAGTCAATAAGATTTGTAAGGCACATAACGCTTGACGAAACGGTAATCGGCAGTGCCGCCGAGATAAGGCGCTTTGTGAGCGTTAGCCCTGGTGTAGTGTCAAGCTCGTTTATCGGCTTCTTTCTGAAAAAGAACGCCACATACAAAACGATAGTTCCCGCGATAACTCCGACGGTAATACCGCCGGCCGCATAAGCCGCCGCAACCGGAACACTTTTCCCCGTATTCATTGCATAGTTTGCAAGCGCCACGCCGAGTCCAACCTTGCCCACTGCTTCGATTACCTGGGACAGCGAGTGCCAGCGCAGATCACCGAACCCCTGAAAATATCCGCGAAGCGCCGCGGACTGGCATATAAAAAAGAGCGTGGGGGCAAGTGCCACAATTGCGGTACTTGAGTTTTCCACTCGCATCAGGTGGGATATGAGCGGAGATGCGAAAATCAGAAGCAGGCATCCCAAAAGCCCAATAAACGTAAATATAGATACGGAAATGCGGAAAATGCGTATCGCGCCGCTTTGACGTTTGTCCTTTGAAAACTTTGCAATAATCAGCGATGTTGCGCTCGGAAGACCGGCGCAGGATATCATATAAAGCCACGTGAATATAGTATAAGCGCCGTTGAAATATCCCATGCCCTCCTCGCCGATAAGCGAGGTGAGCGGTATTTTAAAAAGAAGTCCGGCGGCCTTTACCACAAGATTTGACACAGTCATAAGGATAATTCCGCCGGACATTTCCCTAAATAATTTCGGTTTGTTCAAGTATAACGCTCCCGTCGGCGCACCGACAGAGCGTTACGGCTCAGTCAAAATAGTGCGCGATAGTATCCTTCGCCGCAAAGCGAAGTTTTTCAACGTCCAGCGTTTTGTATTCGCCGTTTTCAAACAAAATCTTTCCGTCGCACATGGTGAGATATACGTCATTCTCGTGCGCCGAGAACGCAACTGTTGCATACGGGTCGTACATGGGAATATTGTTAAGGCTGTCAAGGTCAATGAGTATGAGATCGGCTCTCGCGCCAACCTCGATTTTGCCGCAGTCAGCTCTGCCCTGTGCTAAAGCTCCGTTTTCCCACGCCATTTTGCAAATGTCGCTCATCTTTATAATATCGGCTTTTCTGTTAACGCCCTTGTGAATCAGCGCGGCTGTCTGAAGCTCACGGAGCACCGACAGCGCATTGTTCGATGCGGCGCCGTCTGTACCGAGTCCCACGTTAACACCGTGCTCAAGCATTTTTGCTATGGGTGCAACACCGCTTGCAAGCTTCAAGTTGCTCACGGGATTGTGTGCCACAGTTACGCGGTTCTTTGCGAGGATTTCCATGTCCCCGTCGGTAACCCAAACGCAGTGAGCGGCAGTCGCCGTTCCGGTGTCGCTTGGAGTAAGTATACCGCAGTCGGCAAGGAACGCTGTAGGCGTCATACCGTTATGGCGAGCCTTGCATTCCTCGTGCTCACGCTCGGTTTCGGAAACGTGAACCTGCATTCCGAGTCCGCGCGAATGTGTATATTCGGCAACCTCGCGAAGATAGTTTTCCTTGTTGGTGTATTCTGCGTGAACGGACATATCAACTCTGATGCGCCCGTCAGCCGCGCCGTGGAAGTCGTCAGCAAGGCGCACAGCCTCATCAAAGCGAGTGTCCCCCTTTATTGTGGCATCGTCCGCAAACGAAACAAGGCAGCGCGAAATATTAGCCTTAACGCCAAGATCGATCGCCGCCTTGGCAGTTTCATCGCAGAAAAAGTACATGTCCGAGAAGGATACAACTCCGCCGCGGATCATTTCGGCTATCGCAAGCTCGGTTCCAATGCGAACGGACTTTGGAGTAAGTCTGTCCTCTGCGGGATAGATCTTCTCTTCGAGCCAACGCTGGAGAGGGAGATCTTCACCGATTCCTCGGAAAAGTGTCATTGCGGCATGGCAATGCGTATTGTAGAATGCGGGAGTGAGAAGCTTGCCGGCGCAGTTGACCGTGCGGTCAAAATCGCCGCTGACAGTACCGATTTCGCTGATGCGAGTGCCGTCAACAGCGACATCGCCCACGAATGCTTCTTTGCCGGATGTTAAAATGAGTGCGTTTTTAAATAATATTCTCATGATTTTCTGCTCCGTATTTTTAAACTTGTCAGTATACAATCTATTGCCCAAACGGGTAAATTATTCATTATCTTTGTTTTCGGGGGGATCGATCATCTCAAAGAATCGCTTAACAGCTTCGGGCGAATACATAAGCGGATTAGGCGTATCCGGCCCCGGTGCGATTATTTTATTCTGCGATAAGAAGTTAACACCCGTTGGAAACCGTGAGGTAAAGGCACTGCACTGTGGCGCTGTGAGGTTCATACAGAACGTGCCGCCGGGAGCGTGCGGATCGGGTGACTCTTCCCTGATGTATTCATCGTACCAATCCTCAACGCTTATTGATGAACGAACTGTATCCTTGAAAAATTCAACATCGTCAAAGCTGTCGGAACTCATCGCAAAGCGGTAAACCTCGTCGCGCATGTATATTTCCGCCTCGGCACGGTAGCGTCCGCCAACACATCCACCGAACACATAGCGAACCACAGATGTGCCGCCTATGTCAAAGGTTTCGATATTGTCACCAATGGCAAAGTTTCTTCCAAGCGGCGACTCTGTACCGTCACCGGTGTAGCCGTAGCTTATCTCGGCTTCGATTCGCATGCCGCCGTTAAGACTGCGGTAGAAGTATACCCTATCCCTGAAATCGGCTTTACAGCACTGCTGAATATATCCCGGAAGCTTGAAGCGGCGCAGATAATGCCCAAATCCGTAGGAAATATCGTCCTGCATATATCCCGGCGTGAAATGAAGCCGGTAGTCGCGTGCCTTATCGGTGCTTTTGGGCTCTTTGCCAATTCTGGCACACAACTTCTTATAAACCTCGCTCGGGAACGGCGCCCATGCGTCAATCTCGAGTGCTGTTTCAAAATCTTCGGTACACGCTTTAATGCTTTGCTTGCTTTCCTCGGAAAGCTCAGCCGCATCTGTGAGAAACGGCGTGCTCCATATAACGCTCATAACCTCTTTTATATAGAAGTCACTGCCGTCAGACGGCGTGTTGCGCGTTAAGAAGCGGCGGTCGCACACATTTGAGAAACCGTACATCTCGATTTCGGATATGAGACGCTCGAGTTCGTATCTGCCAAACGGGGTTATAACGGTGCCTCTTATATGAAGAGGCTCAAACGCATCCGTTCCCCAGCCGATATATGCCTGAAGTCCGTCGCGGTCATCGTTTATTGCAAACGCAAGCTGTTGGCGAAGCGGCTCGTAGAAAGCCTTTCGCAGCTTGTCGAAATCCTTGTCGGCGGTATACGTTATATCTGTGTTTTCAACGAATGAAACGTCGGCACCGAGGTACTGTGCCAGATTTTCGGCAATCTCAACGGTTTCCGCATAAACACCCGCTCCCGAAAAGGTACAGTCAATCTCACCGGTGAACGAAGAATCAGTTTCTTTATAGAAAATGTCAAGGTATGAATTGGAAGCTAAAAAAATAGTAAACCCGTCCGATTCGGCGGTTATGTCATATTCGTTTTCATAGAAGAAGCGCGTCAGCCGTCCGTGAGTGTGCTCGCATTTTATGTTGTCAAGCGTGAAAAACAGACGTATTGGCGGATGCTCGTCCTCCGGCGGTATAACAATGTCAAGTCCGTCGGTGGAGTTATCATCGCTTCCCTCAAAAAAGAGTGAACCATCCGTGCGGTAAAGCGCCGCGCCGAGATAACCCGAAAGTGTACGCAAAAACCACTCGGTTTCAGACTCGGTCGATGCGCCCTCACTAACCGTTAAAAGCACCTTGCCTGCCATACCCGGTATCGGCATATACAGACACGAGCCCTTGTATGATAGCATCTTGGTCGTCGCATCCACGGCGTGTGCACACTCTGTTATTGTGAGCATATCAGTGGAATGCGATAAAATAAGATATTCGTTCATTTTATCTGTCAGCAAAAAGTTCCTTTACTTTTTCATATAGGTCCTCTGCCCATGCGGCGCAACCGTCGTCATTTGGGTGACCGCCGTATTTTGCCATGTGAGGATTGTCGGACTGTCCGATTATCGGAACAACATCAAAGAGCATATCCGCTTTCTTTGAAAGCTCATCTCTTATATATGTGCAAACATCCGTCCATATATCCACGAGATGTTCCGGATAATCGTACGGAGGAATCGTCTGGATAATAACGGTCTTGCCGAGATTTTTGAGAGTATCCACAATATATGTAAGGTCAGCCTTCAGCTTGGGAGCGGATGCCTCTCTGTAGATATCGTTAACGCCAAAGCAAACGAAGATTATATCGTTCTGCTTTGCCTTATAAAGCCATGCGCTGTCTGTTGCCGCATCGCTTGCGCGTCCGTAGCCGATGCCGAGGTTCCAGTAGGCATATTTATCGCCAAGTCGCTCCGAAAGAAGCGCGTTCCACTGCTTGTATCCGTTGAAAGTTGTGGCTACGCCTTGGGTTATTGAATCGCCGAGATATGCGATCCTATTTTCAACAGCTCTGTCGCATCCTACCATAGAAGCGATCGGTAACATTTTGGAGTGTACCCACTCGCTATTTTGCTTCACGCAGGTAGCGATAACAATGTCTTGATTGTATGGGATCATCTCACCTGAAAATTCTATCTCAAGGCAAAGAAAATCCCCCTTGTCAAAATAAAGCTTCACGGGATCAGTTGAGAAAAACTCGCCCGGCATAACCTCTTTACTCTTTTTACCGTTAAATGTTATATCAACAAAGTCCGTTACACAAACATCGGAGAAGTCGGTTGCCTCCTGACCTGTCTTCATTTGTTCGCATTTACCGATTTTTGCACTGTGTATTGTGTAGCCGTCGCAGATAAGGTTTCTGTGGCTGATAGTTCCGTCCGCGAAAGTGCTGTCGATTATGTTCGAGAACAGGAGCGAATAGTTATATTCACCGCCGACAGAAATTTTATAAAACGAGCGTCCCTCGAAAATCTCGCCCTCTGGTAACCTGTAAAAAATATGGTTCTGTGTGCCGGCATAAGTGTTTGACACGTATTCTTTGAAATATTTCATTTTAAACCTCAGATCTGTTCAATAACGTCGGAAAGCAGCATCTTAAATCTCTCGGATATAGTCGCCGCGGTGTCGAGAACTTCCTGCTCTGTAAGCGGATTGCCGGTGATACCAGCAGCCATATTGGAAACGCAGGAGATGCAAAGCACCTTTATTCCAACCTGCGCCGCGAATATAACCTCGGCAACGGTAGACATGCCGACAAGGTTTGCGCCTAAAATCTTGAGCATTTGTATCTCTGCTGGGGTTTCATACTGCGGACCGGACATATACGCATAAACGCCCTCTTTCAAGGTGTAACCGCGCTTTGCCGCACAGTCTTTCGCGAGCGCGCGCATATCCTTGTCGAAAACCGACTGCATATCAAAGAAACGCTCACCGAACTCCGGTATATTAGCACCGCGCATAGGCGACATGGGAGCTAACTTTATCTGGTCTGTCACGCAAACGAGATCACCGGGCTCAATCACACGGTCGTCGTTGTAGCCGATACCGCCCGCAGCGTTGGTGATGATAAGCTTATCAATGCCCATGAGCTTGAAAACGCCGATCGGGTAAGCTGTCTGCCACATCTCCCAGCCCTCGTAATAGTGGAAGCGTCCGTTCATTGCGAGCACGGTCTTTTCAGTGCCGTTCTCGTAGCGAAGCTTGCCGCACACTAATTCGCCTTTCTGATAGGACACGGTTGATGTCGGGAAATGCGGTATCTCTCTGTACGGAATTACCACCGCGTCAGAAAGACGCTCTGCGAACTCTCCGAGTCCCGAGCCGAGTATTACGGCGATATCGGGCTTTGCCGCGATTTTCGATAAGATATATTCTGCGGATTCTTTATAGTCGTTGTAGGTTGCTTTCGTCATTTTTGTATCTCCTTGAATTTATATTAGCCAATGAACTCGCGAAGCACAGAGCTCGATGGCACAAGCTCCGGCGATATACATTCAATTCCCTCAAGCTTTTTGAGAAGCGCCGCCGCATTTTCGCGGTACGGACTGTCAGTGAGCACAAGCGCCAAAAGCTCGGGAAGAACGCTCTTCATCAGATAGATTTCGTATCCGATAAATGAATTTATTTTTATATCAACACTGTTGGCAAACGGAATTATCGATTTGTCCTCATTTGCCGCAACGCCCTGCCAGAGATAGAAAGTGAACTCCGGCGCGGCACCGCGGAAATTGTAGTCGCGCACAATACGGCGCATGAGGCGCAGTTCCCTTGCGGCAAACACGTTTCCGTCTATAGAAAGGTCATCCTCAACACTTATATATACAGAACGGTAGTTATCGCCAAGCAACGCGGTTACTTCTGGATATATAGCCTGTATACCCTCAAAGATAAACACGCTGTGATCGTTTGGATCAACGGTGTTATAGTGCGTGCGCTTCTTTTGGGTAAAGCTGTATACAGGAAGCTCGGTGGGGTCCCCTTTTATGATCGAAACAGCACATTTTTTTAAATATTCAAGATCGAGCGCATCAACAGAATCGTAATCAATCGGCTTTCCCTCGGCGATACGCTTCATATCCTCATCGCTTCGGTCAAGGAAGAAATCGTCAATTGACACAAGGTGGACCTCAAGGCCGTGATCGGTCAGCGCACGGGTTATTTTGTTTGCCGTGGTGGTCTTTCCGGAACAGGTTGGGCCGGAGAGCGCGATTATTTTTACATTGTCGCGCAAGAGGTTTGAGCAAACCTCATCAAGGCGCGCTTCAAAGTTTTTCTCACATTCGGATATAAACTGCGATGTCAAAGTGTGCGAAGGTAAAAGTTTGGGCAGCATTATCATGGTATAAATCCTCACAGAAAAAGGTTAAAATGCGAAAAACTCATCTATTTTCTTGATTTTTGCATCCATAGCGGCAGATGCATCCGTATTTAAATATTCATATGGATATTTGGGGTCAAATATTCGCTCAATATGCTTTTTGCCGTCCGCATCAACTCGAACAAGCTTTGTTGCCGCACCGGCACCGATAGCAAACACCGAGTGAAGCTCTTCCATCATCAGAACGTTGTAAAGTCCCTCACAGCCTCTTACAGTCCAGCCGACATTCTCGAGATTACCGACAGTATTCATCTGGCGGTAGATATAGTACGGCTGATAGTTGGCATTTTTGAGAGTTACCTGCGAATAGTCGACCGCTTTCACGGTTTCATCAGCGCTTCGGTTATAAATTTCCGTATCAAGACGGAGAATTTCGGCGGATTTCTTAACGCAGAAGGTGTGTACTGTAACATTCTCTGGCGAGAGCTTTAAAACCTTGTCAAGCGAACGGGAGAAGCCCACAAAGCTGTCACCGGGAAGTCCTGCTATAAGGTCTGTGTTTATCTGCGCAATTCCAACGTTTCTCGCCGTGTCAAACGCACGCATAAAATCGGCTACCGTATGACGTCTGCCGATTCCTCTTAATATAGCATCGTTCATAGTCTGCGGATTGATGCTGACTCTGGAAACCCCGAATTCCTTGGCAATCTCCAGCTTTTTCTTTGTAACAGTGTCGGGACGTCCAGCCTCAAGCGTGAACTCGTTGAGGCGTTTTATCGGTATGTTGTCGGCGAGTGTGCCGAGAAGCTCGGCAAGCTGTGAATCCGTGAGCGTTGTAGGGGTTCCTCCGCCTATGTAGACGGTTAACACCTTGAATCCGCGCTCTTTGAGATGCGACAGAAGCGCTCTTGCATCCTCGCAAATGCGGATAAGATACTGGGGGATCTGCTCAAGCAGGCGTTTGGTTGAATAGGAAACAAACGAGCAGTATGAGCAGCGTGTGGGACAAAACGGTATGGAAATGTAGACCGAGCACGTTTTATCCTCGGCGCACAGACGCGCAATTCTCTGCTCATGACGCGCAATTTCAACGGCAAGCGCCGCCTTTTTGGGGCTTACCTGATATTCTTTTGTGAGAACCTGTCTTGCGCGCTCCGCGGAATATACTCTCACGCCGTTTTCGTCACGGCGGGAAATAAGCTCCGATGCGAGCTTCGCCGGACGTATTCCGGTGAGTATGCCCCACGCCGGATGACATCCGAAAAGCTGTACTCCGGCATCAAGCGCAGCAAGTCCCGCGGCAACCTTTGCGGCTTTTGTCTGGGGAGTTGCCCCGTTTTCGTCAAAGCCGTGAAGCGTTCCGCACTTTACGCTCTTTTTTGCGAATCCGGTGCGTCCGTTACTCGTGAAAAGGCAGGAAACCTCCACCTCGTCTCCGTTATCGCTGCGTGTGAATTCTGCACAGTCCTCTGCATCCTCGCCCTCATTTTCCGAGAATGTTGCTCCCGGATAAAAGAGCATGCAAACTGTTTGCAGATAGTATTTATTTAAGTCACCGTTTATTTTTAAATACATGACTTTAAACTCCAAACTTTATTTTTTCAGCACCGTGCTGTCCATGTCAATAGTAACCGGCCCGTCAGCCGCAAGGGTTATTTGCATATCCGCGCCGAACACGCCGTTTTCGGTGTGTATTCCGCGAGAGCGCAGAGCATCAGAGAAATACTCATAAAGCTCATTGGCTCTTGTTGGCGCTTCGGACATAAAGTAATCGGGGCGGTTCCCTTTTCTGTAGTCCGCGCCGAGAGTGAAGTTTGATACAACAAGTGCACTTCCCTCCACGTCTTTAACGGAAAGATTAAGCTTGCCGTCAGCATCGTCGAATATGCGAAGCTTGCTTATCTTCTCCGCGAGAACATCGGCATCCTTTTCCTCGTCGCCCTTGATCACGCCAAGCAGGATGAAAAGTCCGTGCCCGATTTTTCCGGCAGGCTCACCGTCGGCTATAACTGATGCCAAGCGGCAGCGCTGAAGTATTGCTTTCATTTTGTTACTCCTTATATTTAAGCGAATCCGCGGACCACGTCAACAACTCCGTCAATGCTCTTGATGCGCGAAACAATAGAGTTTACATGATCCGTGTTTTTACATGTTATGCTGAGATTTAAAATCGTTGAATCGTTCTGACACTTCTGCGAGCTGATAGACGTTATCGAAACTCTCATGTCCGCAAGTGCCACGGAAACGTTTGCGAGAAGTCCGATCGTATCTCTGCAGTAGATCTGGATAAACGCCTCATAGGACGGCTTATCCCATTCGGAGCCCGCTTCCCACCATGCCGAAACGTAGCGGTCGCGATCCTCATCGCGCTTCATGCCGGCGATAACATTCGGGCAATCCGCCTTGTGAACGGAAACGCCGAATCCCTTGGTGATAAATCCGACAACATTGTCGCCGGGAAGCGGATTACAGCATTTCGCAAACTTAACCGCGCATCCGTCCGCGCCGTCGATAACGATTCCGCCGTGAGAGGAATGGGAACGCGGTTTCTCGACGGTTTTGATGTGAGATACATCCGTAATCTTCTCCTGCGGCTCCGGCACGATAACGACACGGTCGAATTCATCGCGCAGCTTTGAAAGAAGCTTTGTTATGGAAAGGCCGCCGTAACCGACTGTATTGTAGAGGTCATCCGCCGAGGTTATACCGATGCGCGATGCAACAGCGGAAACTATCTCCTCAAGCTGTGCTTCGGTGTAAGCGCGGTTAAACCTCTTAAGCTCACGCTCAACTTCGCCTTTACCGACAGCGATATTTTCCGAACGCTTCTCTTTCTTGAACCACTGACGGATCTTTCCGCGTGCCTCACCGGTCTTGACTATCTTAAGCCAGTCACGGCTGGGACCGCGTGACGCGCCCGAGGTGATGATCTCAACGATATCTCCGTTCTTGGGAGAGGAATCTATAGTTGCAATGGCGCCGTTTATTTTCGCGCCGACCATTTTGTTGCCGATAGCGGAATGGATGGCGTACGCAAAGTCAATGAGCGTTGCGCCCTGCGGAAGGACGATAACGTCGCCCTTGGGAGTAAACACGAATGTTTCATCGTGGAACATGTCAATTTTGAGCGAACGCAGAAATTCATCGGGATCGTGCATATCCGAGTCGGAATCCAGAAGCTTCGCAACCCACTGAAGCTTCTGATCCATTTCAGTGGGACTTGTGGCCCCCGACTTATACTTCCAATGCGCACAAAGACCGTATTCCGCGATCTGATGCATTTCCCATGTTCTTATCTGAACCTCAAACGGAACGCCGTCGCGTCCGATTACCGTTGTATGAAGCGAGCGGTACAGATTGGGCTTAGGAGTGGAAATATAGTCCTTGAAGCGTCCCGGAAGCGACTTGAACATCTCATGGATAATTCCGAGGACCGTGTAGCACTCAAGCTCTGTATCGACTATAATTCGCATTGCGTAAAAGTCGTATATTTCATCAAAGCTCTTATTCTGATTATACATTTTTTTGTAAATCGAATAAGTTGACTTTACACGTCCTTCAAGCGTGAACTTGATGTTATACTCATTAAGCTTGGAAACGATGTTTTCCTTGGTGCTTTCGATGAAATTGATATGATTGCCGTATTTCTTGTCAATATCGCGCTGAACCTCGTCAAATCCAATCGGGTCAAGGTACATAAGCGCATGGCGCTCAAGCTCCTGCTTGATTTTCTGGATACCGAGTCGGTGAGCGAGAGGCGCGAAGACGTGCATGGTTTCGAGAGCGGTTACACGACGTTTTGGCTCCGGCTTTGCGTCGAGGGTTCTCATATTATGGAGTCGGTCGCAAAGCTTTATGAATATAACGCGTATATCCTTGGACATAGCAAGGAACATTTTGCGAAGATTTTCGATCTCCGCCTCGTCCTTGTCCTCGATTTTGATATCAACAAGCTTCGTGAGTCCGTCAACTAGCATTGCGACCTCATCGCCAAATGCTTCTCTGATTTCATCTTCGCACACTTCACAGTCTTCAACCGTGTCGTGAAGGAGCGCCGCACAAATTGAGTTTGTGTCAAGTTCAAGCCCCGCAACAATCTCCGCAACGGCAATGGGATGCGATATGTACGCCTCACCGCTGACTCTGAACTGACCTGCGTGGAGCTTGTCGGCAACCGCAAACGCCCGTTTTATTTTTTCTGTGTCATATTTTTTGCCCGTTTTTGCGAGCATAGTGAGCAGATTTGATATCGGCTCAAAATTATAGTCTTTCTGATAATCTTCTATCATTACTGCTGCCTTTCCTCATTGTGTGCGCCCTTCAGCGCCATAAGTATGCGTGACGTTTCAAGCGGCACCTTTGCGCTTACCGGAAGCAAGGTGATCTCAAAGCGCTTTGAGCGGTAAACGCTCAAAATCGAAAGTTCGGCGAAAACATCAAGCATTGCCAAAATCTTGTCTTCGGTGAAGCCAAGCTCCCCCGAAAGCTCGGATAAAGTTATCTTAACCGGCTGCATTTTGCTTTTTAGATGACGGAACAGCTCCGCGAAATCTTCTCTTTCGGGTACATTTTCACAAAATGCACAGCGTATGTCGCGAATTAACAGCTGTACGCTTTTCCTTCCGCGAAACTCGTTGATGTCAAGGTTGTACGCGATGTCAACCGCGTCACCTACACCAAACGGAAAATCGTGAGTTGCCATTCCAAAGTAAAGCGCCGTGAAAAACGATGATGAACCGGGGGCTCGAAGCGTAAGCTTGGTGTGCTTGCCGCCGGAAAGTGCTGTTATCTCGCTTATTATAAGTCTGTCCGTTTCAAACACCGGCTGACTGTTGCCCGTGCCGAACGGTTCAAGCAGATACAGCTCCTCGGCGAGCTTATACGATATCTCCTCCGGATACAGCAAAAGATCAACGTCGATAATGTGAGCGAGTTTTTTGTTTTCAAGCGCCTTTTTCGCAAAATCGTTTATGGCGCGTCTGAACTCATCAAGCTTGCCGCGCTCAATCGAAAGTCCGGCCGCAAGCTCATGACCGCCGTATTTTGTGAGAAGCCCCGAACAGGCATCGAGCGCCTCAAAAAGATTGAGTCCGCTGACAGAGCGTCCCGAGCCTTTGCCGATATCCATAGGGGACGGTTCATCGCCCATATTGTGCTCGAAGCTTATCAGAATTGACGGGAGATTATATTTTTCCGTGATTCGGGATGAAACGATTCCGATGACACCGTGATGCCAGTGGTCATCGTCGATAACGATTACGTAATCATCCTCAAGGCACTGCATTGCAATTTTACCGTCTGCCGCCTCGCTGATGCTGTTTTCCTCATTCTGACGTCGGCGGTTTGTTTCACAAAGCTCTGCGGCAATCTCGTCTGCGCGCACCCTATCGGTGCAAAGCAGAAGCTCAACCGCAAACTGTGCGCTGGATATTCGTCCTGCGGCGTTTATTCTCGGTGCAAGCGTAAAACCGACGGAGGAGGAGGTGATTCTCTTTTTGACAGGCTTGCCGTCCGCATCCTCTGCGGTAAGTCCGGATGCTCTCATAAGTGCCGCAAGTCCGATATTTTTGGTGTTCTCGAGAAGCTTCAGTCCGTGGCTTACGATAACTCTGTTTTCATCCACAAGCGGCATCACGTCGGCTATGGTTCCGAGTGCCACAAGCTCACAGAATTCGTCCGCACAGAATTTTACCGCCCCGTACATATTAACGTTGCTGCGCTTCATCTCAAGCGCAGAGACGAGCTTGAATGCCACTCCGCATCCTGCGAGCTCGTCAAACGGATACTCTGAATCCGCCCTTCTCGGGTTTACAACGGCAACAGCCGCCGGAAGCTCCGGTCGGCATTCGTGGTGGTCAGTTATAACAGTGTCAAGCGACAGGCTGTTTGCCACGGCAATTTCCTCTATTGCGGTGATTCCGGTGTCAACGGTTACCAAGAGTGTGCATCCGTCCGCGGCGAAGCTTTTCAGCGCGTCGGTGTTTATGCCGTATCCCTCACCAATGCGGTTTGGGATATAGTATCCAACATCTGCCCCGATGTTGCGAAGATATGTATAAAGCACAGTCAGCGCCGTCACGCCGTCCACGTCATAGTCGCCGTACACCATGATTTTTTCACCGGTGTTAACAGCCGACAGTATACGCTCCACCGCCTTATCCATATCGGGGAGCATATATGGGTCATGAAGCAAAGCTGTTTCTTTGTTTATAAAGCTTCTTGCCGCTTCCGGAGTTGAATATCCGCGGCTTGAGAGAAGCTTGGCGCTTGCGAGTGATAAACCCAGATTTGAAGCAATCCCCTCCGCGTTTTCAAAGCACGATTCGGCAAGACGCCATATTTTATTTTTCGATGCATGTTTTAGCATATAATCAACCGTAGCCTTCACAAGCGTGGAGGTTCCCTTAATCAAGAAAATCAGTCAGAAAAATCAGAGTATGCGTACAATGTGCACGTCACAACGCTTTGATGCGCGCTTGTTGAGCGTTGCCCACACAATCACAAAAGCGAGTATGAAGCCGATGAGCGCACCTATATAAGCCGCCGCGGCAAGCTTTAAAAGCGAGCCGAGTATGTAACCGACCACCGCGAGGATAATGGGAAACAGAAAAACTGCGGCGGCGTACAGTATAACCGTACCGGAATTTGTTTCAAGCAAGACTCTGTCGCCGACTTTAGCGTTTGCCGTGTTTTTTGCTTTGGCAGTCGTCTTTTTGTCGCCGAAGGAAACGCATGCCGCACAGCCACCGTCCGTGTTTGCGTGACAGCCTTCACAGGCGGATTGGCGCGAAACCTCAACGGTGGCAAACTCGCCGCATATTTCTTTTACAATGCCAATTTGCTGCATAAGCGCCCGTAATCCCCCTTGAAAGTACACGTACCCATAATAATATAATATACATTATATCATATCGAAGCTGTGTTGTCTATAGAAAATATTAAATAATGTAATAAATATTTTGCCAAAATGTCGGTTTTTAGATGCAGAATTGTGCAATATGTGAATTGGATAACGAAAAAATTGTGTAAGTTTACGAATTGCTGAAATCTGGCTGTAATGGGGTTTACTTTTAGAGTCTTTAGTGGTATAATATTAAAGATAATGAATAACCGCTCGTAGCTCAGCTGGATAGAGTACCGGATTCCGATTCCGATGGTCGCAGGTTCGAATCCTGTCGAGCGGGCCAAATTCAAATTTAAAGGGGAAAAACAAGTGAAACGCATATTATCCGTTCTTCTTGCGGCGATGATGCTCCTGCTTTGCACATCCTGCCAATTTCTGAAAACCGAGGAAACACTCCACATCTATAATGCTGCCGAGGATGCATATGTTGACTGTGTTGCCATAGCACCCACTCCTGATGTTTTAAACAGCGAGGATGCGATAATCCTTTTCGGCGCAGATAGAAAAATGAACCCGAGGACAGCAAATGACTACACCTTTAAGGTTCAAGACTCAATGCTTAACGGTACATGGTACATTTACGTTTCCGGATCAGTCAAACTTTTTGCTGATCAATACGGTTTCACAGAAATGTTCAAAACCGAACAGGAAATCGGCGCGGTGTTCACCGGCTCGGTTTACGGTTTCCAGATTGAGTATGACTCGGAAAATCAGACATTTCTAATAACCGAACTGTCCGGTATTTAATTTTATCCGCCGTGTAACCACGGCGGAAATTTTACATTACGGAACTTTTTTGTGTTTTTTACGTCTTAACTGATGAAATAACTTTCAGGAGGGATTTTTATGAAGAAAATTGTGTCCGCCGCGCTCGCACTCTCACTCGCTGCAGCAGCGGCAGCTGCCTGCACACAGAATTCCGGTGCAAGCAATGATTCGCAAAATGCCCGACTTAAGCGCATAACTCCGGAACCTATTGTAACCGACCGCACAATCAACAACGAGTCCGACGGCTATGCGGCAATATCCGATTTTTGCACGTATTTTCACAAAATCCCCGCCCAAAACGGCGACGGCGCGAAGAATACACTTACCTCTCCGCTCTCTGCATACATTGCGCTCTCTATGACTAAAGAGGGGGCTTCGGGAGAAACGCTTGAACAGCTTGAAAACGTCCTTGGAAACGCATCCGGTGAGGATTTGTATGCACTGATAACACATCTTTCTTCTCTTGAGGAAACCACGCTTAATATAGCAAATTCCATATGGTTTGACAACGCTTTTTCTCCGCAGGATGCCTACCTTGAAACCCTCGCAAACGGCTACCTCGCAGAGGGCTTCAAAACCGATATAGCAAACGCGGAAAATGATATAAATTTATGGATTGAAGAGCACACAAACGGACTTATAAAGAACATGCTCTCCGACACAGCGCTCGATTCTTCCGTAATGGCGCTCATCAATACTGTTTATCTAAAAGCCGCTTGGCTTACTGAATTTTCGCCGGATGCTACGAGCGAGGGAAAATTCAAAAATGCTGACGGCACCGAAGCTTTGACTGACTTTATGTATAGAAAAGCGTTCTACAAAGTAATCGAAACAGACAGATACATCGGTGTATCACTTCCCTACACCGACGGCTCGCTCGAATTTGTCGCTCTGATGCCAAAGGATGAGAGCGTGTCAAGCGCTGACACTGTTGGGTATATATTCGATGACGGTGGCTGGCACAGTGTTCTCAAAGATGCATCTGAGGAGAAAATCAAGCTGTACATGCCGAAATTCGAGCAGAAAATGAACGGCTCGCTCGTGGAGCTTCTCAAGGAAATGGGAATAACGGATGCCTTTTCTCCCGATCTTGCAAATTTCTCGGGAATAGCTGAAAATATTTTTATCGAAGAGGTTCTGCAGAACGCGGTGCTCAAAATAGACGAAGCCGGTACTGAAGCCGCTGCTGCTACAGCTATTATGGTAGCTCCGACGTCTATGCCGATGCCGGAACAAGAGCCGCGTGTTATTGAGTTTAACCGGCCGTTTACCTTTGCCGTGGTTGACAGTGTAACGGGAGCGGTACTCTTCTGCGGCGAGCATAATACGGCTAACTAACTTTTTGAAGTGATACGACCGTTTGTCCGTGTTTCGCATCCTTACGATTTTGCATTTGAATAATGTCACTTTTGGCATTTCTGTATATTGACAAAAGCTTTTTGGCATGATATAATATTTTGTATATCTGCCTACACAAAATTTTACGAAAGGTTGACGCTTAATGCTTTCAGCTATGCGCAATTTCGCGCTTACATTTCTGATATCTGCGATTATATTCGGTGTGCTTGCATACGCTGTGGTCGGTTTTGTCCTTAACACAATGACAGATACTGTGGCCGGTCCGAGCGAGGATACACAAGGCAGCAATATTGTCGATACTGACACTCAAAATGATAATCATGACACCGGAGATGCATCGATAAATGTGGATAATCCCAATACCGATTTGCCCCCTGAAGATGAAATACTCGGCGAAACTTTCAATATTCTTCTTGTCGGAACAGACTATCAGCCGGAGCTTTTTGACGATTATGACTACGAAGAAAAATGGGAGGGGCCGGGATTTCCGGACAAACGCAACCGCAAATGGGGCGCGGATATGATAGTTATTCTGCGTGTTGACAAGGAAAACAGACAGTTCGTTTTCTGTCCAATTCCAAGAAACACCCGCGTTCTTGTTGACGGAAACTATATGCAGCTCGGGGATGTTATTTCCGAGAAAGGCATTGAATTCTTTTCCGGCAAAGTATCCGGTCTTACGGGACTTAAAATGGATTACCATGCGATAGTTACCGTCGGTTCCATCGCCGCAGCGATTGATGCTGTGGGAACTGTTACCTACTACGTTCCCGAGGCTATGGTTTACAGCGATCCGGCACAGAATTTAGAGATCAACTTAAAAAAAGGAACTACCACAATAACCGGTGAGCGTGCAGCACAGCTGCTTCGGTATGTCGGCTACAAAAACGGAAACATCGGTCGTATGAACACTACCGTGGAGCTTGCAAAAGCTGTACTTGCGAAGTTTACGAATGTTACGTATTTAAGCAAAGCCGGAGAGATCTACGAAGCTTTAAAGGACCATGTTGAAACAAACTTCACAATAGACGATCTCTTTAATAACATCGATCTCATATTCTCGTATTCTAAATTTGAATCCCTTACAATTACATATCCCGGAGTGAATAAAGTGTATGACGGTGTGAATTATTTCGATCCGCAGCTTTCAAGCGCACTTGATATTTTCTCCGCTTACAAATAATACTGTTAATTTTTTTATCACGGCAGCCAGCCGTGAAGAAAGGACATAAAAATGAAAAACACAGAAAAAACAATGGACAAAATCGTTGCTCTTTGTAAAACAAGAGGCTTCGTGTTCCCCGGCTCCGAAATTTACGGAGGACTGGCGAACTCGTGGGACTACGGCCCCCTCGGCGTTGAAATGAAGAATAACGTAAAGCGTGCATGGTGGAAGAAGTTCGTGCAGGAAAATCCCTACAACGTAGGTCTTGACTCCGCGATACTTATGAACCCGCAGGTTTGGGTTGCTTCCGGACACGTTGCAACCTTCAACGATCCGCTTATCGACTGCAAGGCGTGCAAGATGCGTCACAGAGCCGACAAGCTCGTTGAGGACTACGTAAGAGAAAACAACATTACCGACGTTAACGTCGAGGCTATGGACGGCGAGGCGCTTCTTGCATTTATCCGCGAGAATAACGTTCCCTGCCCCGGCTGCGGCAAGTCTGATTTCACCGACATCCGTAAGTTCAACCTTATGTTCAAGACTCACCAGGGTGTTACCGAGGACACCGGAAGCGAAGTATATCTCCGCCCCGAAACCGCACAGGGCATCTTTGTAAACTTTGAGGCAATTCAGAGAACTACCCGCCGCACGCTTCCCTTTGGCGTTTGCCAGGTTGGTAAGTCCTTCAGAAATGAGATCACTCCCGGTAACTTCATTTTCCGTATCCGTGAGTTTGAGCAGATGGAGCTTGAGTTCTTCTGCAAGCCCGACACTGACCTTGAATGGTTTGAATACTGGCGTACCTACTGCCACGAGTGGCTCAAGGGACTTAACGTTAAGGACGAAAACCTCCGTCTTCGCGACCACGAGCCCGAGGAGCTTTCCTTCTATTCCAAGGCAACCACAGACTTTGAGTACCTCTTCCCGTTCGGTTGGGGCGAGCTTTGGGGCGTTGCCGACAGAACCAACTACGACCTTTCCCAGCATATCGAACACTCCGGTAAGGATCTTACCTACTTTGATCCTGAAACCAACGAGCGCTACGTTCCTTACGTTGTTGAGCCCTCTCTCGGTGCTGACCGTATGGCTCTCGCGCTTCTCGTTGAGGCTTATGACGAGGAAGTTATTGACGCTGAAAAGAACGACGTACGCGTTGTAATGCGCTTCCATCCCGCGATCGCGCCCTTCAAGGTTGCGGTTCTCCCGCTCTCCAAGAAGCTTTCCGACGACGCTATGGAAATCTACAACGATCTTTCCAAGGACTTCATGACCGACTTTGACGAAACCGGTTCTATCGGTAAGCGTTACCGCCGTGAGGACGAGATCGGTACTCCTCTTTGCGTAACATACGACTTTGAGTCAAAGGAAGACGGCTGCGTGACCGTACGTGACCGCGACACCATGGAGCAGGTTCGTATCCCGATAACCGAGCTTAAGGCATATATCGCTGAAAAGATCAGATATTAAGATTCGAGAGGCACAGTAAAATGTGCCTCTTTTTCTTTATATTTTCACCTTTTTCTATTGACTTTTGTGGTACAAAATGGTATCATATATTTAACCGGGCTGCGCGGCAGTTTTGGAAATAAAACAAACGGAGTGAAAGTAAAATGAGCACTAATGAAACCTTCAACTTTACACCTCAGGATTGGGTCCCCTTCAAGGATAAAGAAGTTATGGACCGCCTTTCCAAGATGACTATCGAAGAAATTGAAAAGCATCCGAACCCCGATGTTCATATCAAGGTTCTTGACAATTTCGGCTCTGTTACCATAGCAGAGAAATTTATGTATATCAAGGAATCCTACGAGCAGAACAAGAAGTTCTCCACTATTTTCGGTAACCCCAACCCTAATACTCATATGCCGATCGCAGAGCTTATCAACCGCAACAGAATAAGCTGTAAGAACTGCGTATTCGTAACTATGGACGAGTGGGCTGACGAGGATGGCAACATCGCTCCTACTACCTACAAGTCCGGCTTTACATATTCCTTCCTCAAGTATTTCATCGAGAAGATCGATCCCGAGCTTCGTCCTCTTGAAGAGAACGTTCTCTACCCCACCACCGAGAACATTTCCTACTACTCCGATCTTATCGACGAGAAGACCGACGGCGGTATCGACTACTTCACAGCAGGTCCCGGTTGGGCTGGACACATCGCATTTATCGATCCCTGCCCCGAGCTTGTTCACATCGAAGGCGACCGCTTCCAGACTAAAGCAGAGCTTGATGAGTATCTCCAGCAGCCCGCACAGGTTGTAACACTTCATCCGCTCACCATCGCGCAGAACTCTCTCCACGGCGTATTCGGACAGTCCGGCGCATGCGGCTGGGTTCCTCCGAAGGCTGCAACCGTAGGTCCCCGTGACGTTCTCCACGCAAAGAAGCGCGTTGAGCAGCACGGTCTTACCACCGGCGGAACATTCTCCTCCTGGCAGCGTATGACATCCCGTCTTATCACACACGGACCGGTATCTCCCTATGTTCCCGGCTCCATCTTCCAGACAATGCCCACCGACATTTATATTTCCAAGGCTATCGCACAGCCCTTCGGCGTAATGGAAACTGTTGGATATTGATTTAATATGCAAAACACACACGGCTACGCCGTGTGTGCTTTTTCTTACTCCCCGAACTTCTCTTTTTTCCACTCATCAGCCTTGGTGGCGGACATTCTTATAATGTTTTCTTCTGGATGAATTGACGCTTCGCCGCCGTTTACGTATAAGAACAGCTTTCCGCTCGGAGTTTTATAAAGCGTTTCCTCGTATCCGTCCGAGTCGCCGACATTGCCGCTTGTATATCTTGCGATCACCTCGGAAGCATCAGTGTCATATTCCACCTTGCAAATGATCTTTTTCATTGTAATTCCCTCCAAAATTATTGATACACCATTATTATACCAAGGATAAGCGATATAATAAACAAAGCTCAGAAATTACATATATTTTCAAATTTTACCGTGACCACTCATAGGCAAGGCGCGGTGAACCGTCAGCAACGTATATTGTGCCGCAGTGGGCAAAACCACACGAGAGTATAGCTTTTTGCATTGTTATATTGTTCTCATGAGTGTCTATTCTGATGTGCGAATGCTTCGCGCTCACATACTCGAATATTTCTCTGAAAACACCGCGTCGGCTCCCGTCGGACGCCACTCTGTGCACCGCCGCATAAGGTGAGCTGTCACCCCACGCTCCGTCAATCTTCGCATATGTGGGATCATCGCCAGCGAAAATCCCGAAGCATGCACAGATATGCCCGTCATCTGCCGTCAGAGCGTACAGATTGCCGTTTTGTATATCGGATAGTACAAGTGCCTCACCTGGATAATTGTCGCCCCACTGCGTGGGATTGCCGTGCGTGCGCATATATTCACGCGCCGTTCGGTAAATATCCAAAATCTGCGGCAAATGCTCCTTTGTTGCTTTAAGTATCATTGATATCTCCTTTGTGCGATCAATGTATCAACTTTCCGCCGAAAATTGCACATGAATAGTAAACTCCGTCATGATAAATAACGGATATGGCAACGCGAAGATACGGCTCATTGAGTATCAGAGCTTTGTGTCCGGGCGAGCCCATCCATGCAGTGAACAGCGACATATGGTGTGATGTGCTTGTCGCAAGTATCTCGCCGTGACAGTCGTATGCTCCTATTCCAACGCCTGCTTCATCAAGAACGGTGTAATAATCGTCGCCGTTGGGACGGTGATGTGGATCGCCTCTGTGCCCTCCGTCATGATTCCAGTAAAGATATTCGTTAGCGCGTATATTTACACCGGTATAGAGTGCCTCTTCCCAAGCGAGAGGACCAAGTCCGATATCCGCGCGCGCTTTGTTCATAGCATCGAGGATTTCAAGCTCCATTGTGCGGTTACCGTTTATCTCTGTTATATCGGGAAGCACGGGAACGATCTCTCCGTAATACATCAGTTCATCACAGAAATTGCAATAGATATCTCCGGTATATCCCTCTGTAGTTTTTGTGGGATGTATCTGTCCACGCACCTCACGCTGCGAATGATTGAGCTTTTCTATAACGGCTCCTTTTTGAGTGACAGTGCTGCACATTTCGCAGAAAATATCACCGCTAAATCCATCTTCTGTGCAAGTTGGCTCTTTTCGGTTGATGACTTTAGCCCAATGTTCCTCCTTGGGGATTTTATATCCGGCAGATATCAGAATGTTGCAGTTGTTGCAATATTCGTCGCCGCTGTATCCCTCTGATACGCAAGTGGGTGTTACTCTATTCACATAACTGATGTTGTGTCCGAGCGGCCCTGCATTCACGCCAAATTCGAGAACATTTCCGCATTCTGTACACTGTAAATCGCCGCTGTACCCACCTGATGTGCAGGTCTGCTCAACGTAGCCCACAAGCTCAAGAGTGTGTCCAAGCGGATCGAGTTGATAAGCCTCCTCGAGAGTCTCGCCGCATGATGTGCAAATGCAGCTTTCGCTAATACCGTTATCCGTGCAAGTAGGCGGCACGGGATCTGTGTACATAGGAGAGTGGGCTAGTGTTTCTAAAATCTCTCCGCTCTCGACGGTTTCTCCGCAGTCAAGGCAAACTGTGTCACCGCTGTATCCCAAAACGGTACACGTTGAGGCGAAAAAGTTTACAATATCAACATCTTCATGCTGACATATGTATTCGGAAGTTGTGTCGCTGTCATGCTGGTTTGTATCGGAATTTGCATCTTTCGCAGGACTGTTACAGCTCGTAAAAATAAACAATGCCAACAAAAGCGATATGATCAGAATTATACGATGACTTTTCATAAAAATTTCTCCTAAATTTATTTTAAATTGACTACAACTTTACTCAACCGATATTCTTATATCAACAGCAAAAGCAGCAATGAGCAGCGACAGCTATATCGGTGAGCCGAGCACTAAAAGCACGATTTCCCATGCCTTAAACTGCTTTTTTGATTTGATATTTTTTGTTGTTTGTATATTACTTGCGCCTTTGAGGGAGCTGATCTCAGCTTCGATCTGCGCCGCTATCTCTTCAACTGTGCCTACCGCCGCGACAGCATCTTCTTCGGAAAGTCCTTCTTCCATTCGGTCCTCAATCATTTCGCTGTAAAAGCTAATGCGCTCTTCAACCTCATCCTGCGGCAGTCCGGATAATTTATCATGAAGCGATAAAATGAACTTAAGCTTGGTCATTCGCACTGTCCTGCTTTGTTACAAACTGATATATTGAGAGGATCTCCCCCCACTCGTTCTTGAATTCTTGGATGCGCCTAACTCCCGCATCGGTAATTCGGTAATATTTTCGAAGTCTGCCCCCGTGCTCTGCACTGCGTACTGTGAGCATGTCTGCAGCCTCGAGGCGCTTTAAAATGGTATATAATGTGGATTCGGAAAGCTCGATATACGGCTTCATGTCTTTTATAATTTTATATCCGTACGACTCATCATCCTTGATTGCGGCGAGTACGCACACATCAAGCAGTCCTCTTTTTAGCTGAATATCCATATCATACCTCCTCTCGCACTATACATCATATCACGAAGTATTGATTTTGTCAAGAGCTTTTGCAAAAAACAGCGGCAGAGAAACCTCTCTGCCGCAGGATATCAAATCTTTTTTAGTATAACCAAACCGCCGATCGGAACATCAATAGTTTCCACACCCGAGAAGAATTTCTCGAAATGTTTTACATCATCTCCACAGCAATCGAGTACCCGGACACGATAAGTGCCCTCAATATCAACGAGCACACGCTCGCCCATACAGCCGTTAGCGATGTAGACGGTGTCCATTGCATCGAGCTTCACGCACTTGTCAATGGCGTAAACGCCTACTATACACTCGTCCCCAAGCGTAGCCTTTGCCCATGTGTAAAGCAGGTGCGACTCAAAGGTTTCGAAATTCTTGCTCTGCAAAAGCGCCCTGTGTTCCTTGAGGAACGAAAGCCAGAAGCGTGACATTTTTATCGACTCGTCATCAAGCAGATCGAGTCTGCCCGAGAACTGCATCACGCCGAACATACAACTGATGATCTGCATAGCAGCGAACTTGGGATCTTCAAACGGACGGATCATGAGCATATCGGAGTGAACCGCCTGATCTCCCATAATCATGCGCATATCAAAGATCGCGGCACGGTTGCGCAGGTAGTTTCCGGCGCAGTCGCCCACGCGGAACATGTTGCCAAACTGTTTCATGCACGGACCGATATAGCTCTGACGGAATTCGAGCAGAATATCCGGCTTTATAGCGGTCAGCTCTTTGGCGATGTCGGACATACAAACATTCACAGCATCGAGCACCGCCGGGATATCCATTTTCTCATTATAAGGCGCGTTGTTAGGGTTGTCGGTCCAGTGCTCGAGAAAATTGAGCTTAAAGCCGTCAAGATCCCATTCGATGAGCGCCTTTTTATATGTGCCTATCAAAAAATCGCGAACTTCTTTGTATCTGGGGTCAAGTATAGCAACAGAGGTTGCCGCCTCATCACGAAGGAACATCCCCTTAAACTCATTATAGTGAACGCTGTTATATCCCACAAACGGTACACTGTACCACATCATATATTTCATACCGATATCATGCACGCGCTTCACATGAGATGCCATATCGGGGAATTTATTCGGTGCCGGCTGCCAGTCGCCGCAGTATGCGTATCCGCCGAAATTGTTCTCGGTCTGCCAGCCGTCGTCCACGATGCATATGTTAAAGCCAAGTGCCTTGGCGCGTCTGCACTCTTCTTCAACGGTCTTCTCATCCACATCCTGATGATAGGAATACCAGAAAGAATATAGCGGCTCTCTGGCGTCATCAGGTACACGGATTGGTGTTAAGCCGATGTCTGTTGCCCACCACGTTGCCACATCCTCCACAGCTTTTCTCGCTGTGACAGCGCGTCTGTCGATGCGCAGTGTGATGAGCGTTTCAAACTGATTTGTGTACTGTCCCACTTTGAAGAAAAAACGTGGGGACAGATATCCGTTTGAATCATCCACAGCATTTTTTATATTCATGAGCTTGCAGCATTCGGACAGCGCCCAACAGTATCGGTTGGTGTCCGTTCCGTCGAACATGCAGCTTACCGGTGCCGCTTGGGAAATCATTGATCTGAACACATCGTGCCAGTGCGGCGCTATGGCTCTGTACTGATTGCATGTTGCGTCCCACTTATACATTATTCCCTGCGCCGGCTCAGTCCACGCGACCGTAAAAGTATCATCGTTTGCGGCGTTTTCCTTTGTCCAGGTGAACAGAAAATCGTATTCTGTAATATCGCCGTTTTTTCGGACGTCCTTTAAGATGCAATTCTGTCCGTCCTGCATCTCTACCTTAAATATATCAAGCTGTAAGTTCATCTTGCACCCCGTTATGTATAACTTATTTTATAACAGTTTTGTTTTCCTCATCCCAAATAAATGCGCCTCTGCCGAATCCAACAGAATTTCCCGCTAAAAGCCAATCCACATAAGCTCGTCGAAGTGAGCTGTCGCGCGGAAGCTCTTCGTATGGAACATTTTCCATGCCACCGAACATGAACCGCAGAACATTATATGCGTTTTGGTAGTTGTAGCTGAAGAAGATATTGAAATCGTCCATAAAGGAAACAATGTTTGACTTCGGGGACAAAATCTTTGTGTTATCGGGGAACAAAAGCCATGATGAACATACATACATCTTTGCATCAATGTGCATCACATCCCTGAAGAAGTAATATGCCTTCGAGTAGGAGTCGAATCTCGCCGCCTTATCAAAGCTCTCACCGGATGACGGAATATGCACGTTGAGAACGGTGTCGCCCGCCTTCAGCTCTACACCGCCAACTGTCGCCTCCTGGAAGTGATACTCCATAATTTCATACTGAAGTCTGCCGATTTTAAAAATCAGCCCACGCATAAAGTTGAAATACCAAAGTGTATCCTTGAATCCGGAAATACCGTAGGAATCAAGGCATTCGTTAAGCTTATATTTAAAATCCTCGAAAGTATCGAAGATGATCTGCTCGTCAATTCCCTGTTCTTTGTATCTCGGTATCAGCACCTTCGTCAGACACAGATAAAACAGATATTTCGCAGTGTACTCGTGAACGCCAGTCTGTTCTGCTATAGAAATAAGCTTTTCTTCAACCGATTCGGCTGTAAGTGAGTTGTCGGTGTAAAATGTGTCGTAAAGCGCCGTGAAGTCACCATTCTGTGAAAGCGCGTCGTATGCCGAAAGGAACACCTCTGCGGATTTTCCCGGGAAGTCATAGCGCTCGAAAAATTCTGTTAAACGTTGTTTTATGGTGATCCCTCTTTTACTTGTAAGTATATATCAGAATTATATCACAGAAATTCTGTTATTTCAAGGGTTTGTAAGAAATTATTCCGTCATTACTTAACCAGATTTTATACTCCCCTCTCTTGACATTTATAAATGTTTCGTGTATAATAATTTATACCGATTAAAATTTTATATCAATACAAAAACAGGAGGAAATCCCCATGCAAATGCTTGAAATGTTATACGATGAGATCCAGGATGCCGTGGATAGAAAGGTCCCGTTCATTATTCCGATCGGTACGCTGGAATATCACGCACGCCACGCTTCCTGCGGAACAGACACACTTGTTATTACCGGTTGTCTGAGAGAACTTGAGAAGGAAAAGGAGATTGTCGTTTGCCCTCCCCTCTGGTACGGTGTGGCATCATACGCAGTATGCGGTCCCAAGCCCAGCCACTTCCACGTAGACGAGGATGCTTACGTAAACTATCTCTATTACATACTGAAGTCTATGATCGATGCAGGTCATAAGAACATATACCTTGTGGCACATCATCAGACCGAAGGCGCAGGACTTATGCCCATGACTATTGCCTGCCACAAGGCCGCGAAAAAGGTAACCATGGAATACATGGAACAGAAGCTCGGAAAGGGCTGGTGGGGCAGCGATGACTATGCCACCTATTACGAGGATATGGGCAGCGAGGATGATCCCTTCTCTTACATCAAGGTTATTCCGCTGATCGGCGCAGATGCACAGATCAAGTGCGGCGGCTTTGACCATGCAGGAAAGTGGGAAACCAGCCTCATGATGGGAACCTATCCCGAGCTTGTAGACCTCAGCCGTTGCGAGCGCAACACCGAATGGTTTGCAAAGTCTGCTGTGGAAGCAAGCGAAGAAACCGGCAAGCACATGGTAAACTGCACGCTTGAATGGCTCAGAAAGACTATTGTATAAGCGGTAAATAAGGAATATAAAACCTCTCTTGCTTGGCAAGAGAGGTTTTTTTGTGGTTTAGTGTGAGATTATTAAAACCTGCTGTCTATTATTAATATTTGTCGTAGCAATTAAACGAAAATCCGTCATACCATTCCGTTTCACATACGGCAATCATGTAGAAAATAGGATAGTATTCGTTGTATGCTTGGCGGAATTCTCCTAAAAAATCCTTAAAAGCCGTTGGTTCAATCTTCTCTTTTTTGGAAACGATAGGAGTCATTTTTTCATCAAACGACAAATCCATATTGAAAGGGGTATGTTTCGCAAACAGATTCACAAGGTCTTCTTTGAATTTTTCTTTGATTGGTCTGTGCGTTAAATATATTTCAATAAGGTCTTCTGTTGGACTATATTCTACACTAATCATGCTGCTATTAGCATCTATACAGCCATTTATATATAAGACGGGGTTATATGGGCCTGTTTTTCCACTTAAGACAAAAGAATTTGGGTTGCTTTTTGACACTTCCCATTTCCAATGACAAAACATCTTATCCCAAGATTCTCCCAGTGCATGAAGTAACGCTCTTTTTTTATCTTCGATAGTCATTATTTTTTCTCCCAGTAAGCAAGGCTGCCCCAAAGCCCTTTCGGGATTCAGGGCAGTTAAACGCCGTTTAGTATTATTCCCTTTATTCCCACTCAATAGTGCCGGTGGGCTTGGGAGTGAGGTCATAGAGTACGCGGTTTACGCCCTCAACCTCGGTGATGATACGGTTGGTGATGGTGTGGAGCACGGAATACGGGATCTCCTCAATGGTAGCGGTCATCGCATCCTTGGAGTTGACAGCGCGGATGATAGCCGGCCATCCCTCGTAACGCTCGTGGTTTCTCACGCCAACGCTCTTCATGTCGGGCATGGAGATAAAGAACTGCCATACGTGCTTAGATAGACCGGACTTGTCAAACTCCTCACGGAGAATTGCGTCAGCCTCGCGGAGCGCATGAAGTCTGTCGCGTGTGATCGCACCAAGGCAGCGTACACCAAGACCGGGACCCGGGAACGGCTGGCGGTCAACCATTTCAGACGGAAGACCGAGTGCTCTACCTACTTCACGAACTTCATCCTTAAACAGAAGCTTAATAGGCTCAACAAGCTCAAATGTCATGTATTCGGGAAGTCCGCCTACATTGTGGTGAGCCTTAACAGCCTTCTTACCGTTACTTTCGAGAATGTCGGGGTAAATAGTACCCTGTGCAAGGAAGGAGATGCCGTCGAGTTTCTGCGCTTCCTCGTCAAATACCTTTATAAACTCGCCGCCGATGATCTTGCGCTTCTTCTCGGGATCTGCAACGCCTGCCAAAAGATCAAGGAAGCGGTCGGTTGCATCAACATACACGAGGTTAGCGTCGAGTCCGTTCTGGAATATCTCAATAACCTGCTCACTCTCGCCTTTTCTCATAAGACCGTGATTTACGTGAACGCAAACAAGCTGTTTGCCGATAGCCTTGATAAGAAGTGCCGCAACAACAGAGCTGTCAACACCGCCGGAAAGTGCCAAAAGAACCTTTTTGTCACCAACCTGAGCGCGGACTTCTGCTACCTGCTCTTCGATAAATTTGTCGGCAAGCTCACGTGTGTTAATGCGTGCCATGGATTCGGGACGTACGTTACTCATAAAAATTCCTCCGTTTTTTTGCACTGCGCGGTAACGCGCAAAATAAGTGTTTGTACATAAATATATAATACCACATTTAAAGCAAAATTTCAAGAGGTTTTAATGACATTTTATTCCTTTTTTCAAAAAATAAAGAGGGCGATCAATTCGCCCTCTCATATATTATTTCTTTTTTGGGTGGTAAAGCTTCGGATACGGATTCTTACCCTTCGCCGGATACTTGCCGGCGAGTATCTCAAAGGCATACGGCAGCGACTCGGGCGAGCTGTACACGAGCAGCTTTCTGTCGATCGGAAGAAGATTGTTAAGTGCCAAGGGATTTCCGAAGTGAACGAGCGCCTCCAGCTTACCGGGCATAGAGAGGGCATCGATCACAGCTTCAATTCTGCGTGTTAAGCAGTCGGTACCGAGATACGGCGCGGTATAGCAGTAGCTTACGACTACGATATCGTCGTGGTGCTGAGCAGCCTTAAGAACACGCAAATTGTCGGCAGATGAAGGATATTCCGGGATAAGTTCAATTTCTGCATTCGGGAAATTCTTCTTGATACAGCTGAGTGCAAGTGCAGGAGTATATTGAGTGGTTATGGTAACCTCGCCTTCTTCGTCTTTGCCGTTGAAATCCATGGGGGTTACAACAACAAAGAGTCTTCTCTTCTCGGGATCGATCGCAGCGTCAACCCCCTCGGCACAGTCAGCAGTTACAGCATCGCGCGCCGCCATCTTGAGGATTTCGCCGATGTTTTCGGGTACGGGTACGGGATTTTCGGGCACACGGGCACAGTACTGCTCAAGTGCCATAACTCTGCGAACAGCCTCGTCAAGACGCTCGTCGGTAATCTTACCCTCACGGTAAGATTCGAGCATCATGTTATAAACGTCACGCATAGGTGTACGGAAGTTCGGGAGAAGGAGGTCGTTACCTGCCATGAGCGCCATTGCATACGCCTCTTTTTCGCCAAACGTCTGCAGTATGCTCATCATTGCAAGGCTGTCGGTGTACATTACGCCGTCAAATCCCTGCTCTCGTATAATGTCGATAACCTTCTTGGAAAGCGAGGAAGGCGTGCCGGGATCAATGTTGTCACAAATGTGATGTCCGACCATTACCGTGCGCAGAAGACCTTCCTTCATCAGCTTTAAGTACGGAACAAGACTAGTTTTGAGAATCTCTTCTTTGGTAATCTGCGAATGAGGTGCTACCATGTGGGAGTCATACGGCATCCCTTTTTCGCCCGGATAGTGTTTTCCGGTTGACTGGAAGTTATATGAATCGAAGGTCTTGAAGATTTCCTTGGTAACTTCAAAAACAGCATCTGCGCTGTCACCGGCAACTCTCGAAACTGTGCACGGTCTGTCCTCAAGGATAATATCAATAACCGGTCCCCAGCATCCGTTGAAGCCATTTTCTTTTGCCTCTTTTGCAAGGGCGGCGGCGAACATTCTGGTATATTCGGGATTGTTGGCTGCGGCAAGTGTGGCAAGCGGCAGCTTTGGAAGATTAGACATGGGATATCCGTGCTCCATGTCGTTGATCATGAGGAGCGGATAGTCAGCAGCATCGCGGAACAGCTTAATAAGCTCTTCTCTGCGCGGACCGAATGTCATCTGAACAGCACCGCAGGCACTGTTTTTGATTAGCTCGACTGTAAAATCGATATCGTCCTGATTGCCAAGCTGACGTGACATAATAACACGGCCCAGCTTTTGTTCGGGAGTCATCTGTTCAAGTGTAAGCATAATATTTTCTCCTTTGGGTTTGATTTTTTTGTTTCAGTATATTGACATTGCTTTGATTTTATTGTAAAATATTTTTAGCGCATTTGCAATAATGATTTTGATATCTTTTTTCACTATATTGATATTTTGGAGATTTTTATATGGCTGTAAAATATGAGGATCACCTATACATAAAAACAAACAAGCTTTG
>JAZTXD010000129.1:0-14205 GCA_045636265.1 Candidatus Flemingiibacterium sp. | reverse complement strand
ATTCATCCTTAAAGAAACGGGACTTATATGAAACTGATTATCGCGGAAAAACCGTCGCTTGCGCGCTCCATTGTGAGCGCGCTTGGCGGCAGAGCAAGTGGAAACGGATTTTATACGGCGGGCGAATACCTTGTAACATGGGCATTCGGTCACCTTTTTTCGCTTGCCGATGTTGAATATTACACGGGCACAGAGCGTGGCGGGAAGTGGACGCTCGAGGGACTTCCGTGCTTCCCGACGGAGTTCTCATATGAGCTTCGCCGCTCTGGTAAGGGGGATGACGGTACCGCGCGTCAGTTTGACATTATCCGTACACTTTGCCGAAGGGTTGATGTTGACACTATCATAAACGCAGGTGACTCGGACAGAGAGGGCGAGATTATCGTGCGCCTTTGCATAATGAAGGCGTTTGACCTTACTCCCACACAGCCGTTTTTTGTCGAGGGCAAGCGCTTCGCGCGCCTTTGGCTTCCCGACCAGACCGCGGAAACTATAAAGGCGGCGGCTGAACAGTCCCCTGATGAGGTGAACTACGATAAACTCGCGGACGAGGGATTTGCCAGAACATATATCGACTGGCTCTACGGAATAAATCTCACGAGATATGCTACATTAAAGTCGGGAACACTGCTTCGTGTGGGCAGAGTTATCGTGCCTATCGTTCGCGCTATATGCGAGAGGGACAGAGCTATACGCGATTTTGTTCCCGAGAAATATTATCAGCCGAAATCCGAGGCTGTGACAAACGGTGAGACAGTTGAGCTTTTGTCAAAGCTTAAATTTGACAAAGATTCTGTTTCCGACTGCCAGATAAAGTGTGATGAATACAACGCGCTCGGAGCTGTTGTAACTTCTGTCAAACGCAAAAAAGACAAGCTCTCGCCGGGTAAGCTTTGGTCGCTCTCAAAGCTGCAGAGCTTTCTCGGTAAGAAATATAAGATGTCGATGCCGCGCTCGCTTGAGGTGCTCCAGAAGCTCTATGAGGAGGGATATGTCACATATCCCCGTACCAACTCGGAGTATCTGGCAACGGCGGAAAAGGATAAGGTAAAGCGTATAGTCGATGCCGTGGCAAAGCTCGGATATCCCGTGGCGTTCAAGGATTCAAAGCAGATATTCGACGACTCGAAGATTGAAGCGCACTCCGCGCTGACGCCTACGTTTAAAATCCCGGATAAGAAGCGTCTTTCCGAAGACGAAGCTATTGTTTACGGAGCGATAATGCGCCGTTTTGCCGCAGTTTTTTGTTCGATTGACTGCATTGTTGACAAAACAGAGATAAAAATAGCGGTGGGCAATCCGCCGGAAAGCGGAGAAGAATTTACGCTCAAGGGAACCGTTATGGTGGAGCCCGGTTGGACGAAGTTTGACGACTACACGGCGAAGGATAAGATTTTGCCCGCGCTGAATAAAGGCGACATAGTGAATATCGACTTTAAGCCGGCAGAAAAGGAAACCTCACCGCCAAAGCACTATACTATTGAAACACTCAACAACTACCTCAAAAATCCTTTCCGCGACGAGCTCTCGAAAAAGGACGACGAGGACGATACCGAAGAATACCGCGCTGTGTTCGAGGGCCTTGAGCTTGGTACAGAGGCAACACGCACACAGATTATCGACAACGCACGCTCCTCGGGATACATACAGTTAAAGAAAGACGTTTACACCATACTTCCCGACGGAGAATATCTCGTGGATGCGCTCGGTGCTATGGGAATCGGTATGGATAAATACAAAACAGCGGAGCTTGGCAAGGCATTAAAGAGCGTATACCGCGGAGAAATGAATGTGCGCGGCGCTGTGGATATCGCCGAGCATGAGATATCAGAAATATTCGCGCTGTCAAGCTCCGTGAACTCCACGGGATTTGCAGGTGACGTTATCGGAAGCTGTCCAATCTGCGGCAAGGAAGTTACCAGAACCCGACGCGGATACGGCTGTCGGGGATATAAGGAAGGCTGTAAGTTTACGATATGGAGCACTGTGGCAAAGCGGCAGATATCCGTTGTTGAGGCAAAACAGCTCCTTGAGAATGGGCGCACAGACGTGCTTGACGGATTTGTTTCAAAGAAAGGGACGACCTTCAGCGCAAGGCTGAAGCTTGAGGGGGATAAGGTTTCCTTTGAGTTTGACGGCGCACGCGTGAGTGCACCTCGACCGCAGTCATCGGAGCCGGTCAAGCTTACAGATGGTATACCGATTGATTATTCTTACAGTTAAGAGGTTTTTATGAAATACAAATACATTCTTTTCGACCTTGACGGAACGCTTGACGATCCGTTTGAGGGAATTACAAAGTCGGTTGAATATGCGATGAAAAAGTTCGGCGTGGAGTGTGACCGAAATGAGCTTAAATGCTTCATCGGTCCGCCGCTTACAGATTCGTTTATGAGCGTTTTCGGTCTTGGTGAAGAAGATGCTTTTCGCGCTGTGGATTATTACCGCGAATATTACCGTCCCACGGGAATTTTTGAGGTGACGATTTACGAGGGTATTAAAGAACTGCTCTCCGAACTTAAATCTGCCGGATACAAGCTTGTGCTTGCCACTTCAAAGCCGATTGTTTTTGCGAATATGATACTTGAAAAATTTGGCCTTGCAGAGTATTTCGATGCAACATTCGGCAGCGAGCTTGACGGGACAAGAGTGAAAAAGGACGAGGTTATTGCGTATGCTTTTGAGTCGTATCCCATGGACAAATCGCTTGCCATTATGGTAGGTGACCGCCGTCATGACGTTGAGGGAGCGCACAAAAATGGCATCCCGTGTATTGGCGTAACGTTCGGCTACGGCGACAGGGATGAGCACATCTCCTGCGGCGCCGAGCATATCGTTGATACGGTGGCAGAGCTCAAAGCATTTTTTCTTGAATAAAACAACCTCCTTGCGGGCATAAATAAGCCAAGCAAGGAGGTTATTTCTATGCAAATGGATGATAAAACATATAAAAAATATGTCGAGAAACGGGCGAAAAAATCAAATCTCGGTGCAGACTGCGCCAAGGCGTTTTTTGTTGGTGGACTTATATGCATTATAGGTCAGGCGCTTTTTGATTTTTTCACATATCTTAAGCTGTCCGAGGAGAATGTAAAAGCACTTGTGCCGTCCGCGCTTATATTTTTAGCGGCACTTTTAACTGCGCTGAACGTCTTCGATAACATCGCAAAGTTTGCCGGAGCAGGCACACTTGTGCCGATTACTGGATTTTCAAATGCTGTGGTTTCGCCGGCGCTTGACACAAAGGCTGAAGGATTCATACTCGGAGTTGGCGCAAAGATTTTCACGGTTGCCGGACCGGTTATACTCTACGGAACGCTTGCGTCGACGATCTACGGCGTGATACTGTATATTGTGAGGTGCATCTGATGCAAAAGGGTATAATAACGCTTGAGTCGCGCCCTTCAATAATCTGCGGCGCAACCGTTGTGGGCAAAAAGGAGATGGACGGACCGCTTGCGCGCTGTTTTGATAAGTATGACGAAACGGACACGTTCGGCATGCCCACGTGGGAGCAGTCCGAGAGCGAGATGCAGAGAATTGCGCTGAATACGGCGCTTGATAAGGGCGGCTTTAAAATACACGATATAGACGCCGTATTTGCCGGTGACCTTATAAATCAGTGCACGTCGAGCGGTTACGGACTCGCCAATTTTGACACGCAGTTTTTCGGACTTTTCGGCGCGTGCTCAACTATGGCAGAATCACTGATACTCTCGTCCATGCTCGTTGATTATGGAAAGTATTCAAGGACGGCGGCTGTGACATCGTCGCACAACTGTACCGCCGAGCGACAGTTCAGAAATCCCATAGAATACGGCGGTCAGCGAGCACCTACGGCACAGTGGACGGTAACCGGCGCGGCGGCGGTTATAGTCGGCGAGCACTGCGATGCGCCGTATATTGCCGATGTTTTGCCGGGACGTGTATGTGACAAGGGGATAAACGATGCCGCGAATATGGGGGCTGCTATGGCTCCTGCGGCTGTGGATACGCTACAGCGGTATTTTGACGAGTCGGGCAAAAAGCCGACGGATTTTGATGCGATTTTTACGGGGGATCTCGGATATGAGGGAAGCGGCATACTTGCGGATTTTCTCCATTCTGCCGGCTATGATATAGGCGGTGTGCACGAGGACTGCGGACTTATCATATACGACCGCGAGCGTCAGGACATGCATGCAGGCGGTTCGGGCTGCGGCTGCTGCGGAACAGTTCTGGCAGGGTATATTCTTCCCAAGCTTAAAGACAGAAAGCTTAAAAACATTCTCTTTATGGCAACGGGGGCTATGATGAACACGGCAAGCTTGCAGCAGGGACTTACAATCCCCGGAATTGCGCATCTTTTGCATATTGTAACCGAGGAGGCGTGAAATGGATAAGATACTTGACTATATCTGGGCGTTTGCCGTGGGCGGTGCGCTGTGCGTTATCGCGCAGATCCTTATTGACAAAACGAAGCTCACACCTGCACGCATCCTCGTCTTTTATGTGGTTGGTGGAGTAATACTGACCGGTATCGGTGTATATCAGCCGCTTGTTGACTTCGCCGGATGCGGAGCTACTGTGCCTCTTACGGGATTCGGATATTCTCTTGCAAAAGGCGTGGAGAAGGCTGTCGGGGAGCGTGGACTTATCGGTGCCTTAACCGGCGGTCTTACAGCGACATCGGCGGGTATAACCGCCGCTATGGTTTTCGCATGGCTTGCCGCTGTACTTTTCAAGGGAAAGCCAAAGGGGTAATAAAAAACGGGTGCCGAACACGGCACCCGTCGTTCTTATTATTAGTTGCAGCCGCAGCCACAGAAGAGGATAAGAAGCGCGATGATGATGAGCCATACAGCCTTATCATCAAAAATATTGCAAAGGCAGTTATTCATAGTAAACCTCCGAGTTAAAGGGGAGAGTTTGCCGCCCGCCCGTCGGGTGGCCTCGCTCTCTACTTCTATACTATGTGTACGCCCGGAAAGTGTTACTGTTACATTAAAGCTTTTCGAGCTTTAAATGCGCGGTTTCAACAAACGCCCTCGCGGCAAGCTCACTGTCTGTGGGAATATCCTTGGAAGCGCCGCATGAACGGCAGAAAACCTTAACGTGATCGTCCGACACAGCAACATCATAGTCGCCCTCGTCACAGCAGCAGGAAACATCGCCGCCCTCAATAAGATCCTTGATAACGAACATAACAGTGTCATAGATCATGGGATCGCACGGAGTGTCATCATCGTCATCGAAATCATCAATTTCGCCGTGCAGTACATTGAGATCATCAATTCCCATCTCCGAGAGAAGCTTTGTGAGTTCCTTCTCGGACTTCTCAAGTGCCGCCGAAACGGCAGGCTCTGTTCCGATAAACACAAGGTCCATAGCCGTCTGCGGGCACTGGTAAACGAACAGCTCCTTTTTAAAGAAGAGGTTTGAGCTGATTATAAAGGTGTGCTCGCCGCCGCAAAGCAGGCAGGGAACAGTGATACGGAGTTTTCCGTCGTTTGTGTGATTTATAGTAAGCTCGCTCGCCTGGCATGAGCATTTAAGCTTTTTCATAGCGCCGGACAGCGCAAAAACGCCGACCATGCTCTTTATTCCGGATGCACAGTACGGACAGCGGTATGCAATGCAAGTCTCTCTTGAACCAAGTATCATTGCCAAAAATCCTTTCGTATTTGATGTAACAACACTATTATATCAAATAATCCCTGCCGTGTCAAGCGGTATATTCCTCATTCAAACCCCAGAGTTCATCATAATGTTACAGTAATATCATTGACAAAACAGAAAAAAGGGGGTATAATATTATCGTATGACGAAAAATTACATATTATATGAGGTAAATAAATTGTCTGATAAGAATACATGCTGCAAAAAGACCTCGATCGGCGGTCAGGCGCTTATTGAGGGAATAATGATGCGCGGTCCGGAGAGGACTGTTATGGCGGTGCGTAACCCTGCCGGAGAGATAGTTTTAGAGGACTGCGCCGCAGGAACAACAAAGAAAGCGAAGATATTCAAAATTCCGATAATCCGCGGAGTTTTCGCTTTTGTGGACTCACTGACTACGGGATATAAGGCGCTCATGCGCTCTGCAGAGATCGCTATGCCCGAAGAGGAAGCAGATAAGCCGAAGACCGAGGCGGAACAAAAGAAAGAATCAAAGCTCATGGCTGTAGCCGCAGGAATAGGCGGCGTGCTTGGAATAGTTCTTTCGGTTGTGCTGTTTATGTATCTTCCGGCACTCCTTTTTAAGCTTTTAAAGGATGCTGTGCCGTCACTTGACAACGACGCGATTCGCGCGGTTTTCGAGGGTGTGATACGAATAGTACTGTTTGTCGGATACGTTGCGGCTATGTGCCTTGTAAAGGATGTGCGCCGCACGTTCCAGTACCACGGAGCAGAGCATAAGACTATATTCTGCTACGAAGCGGGACTTGAGCTCACCGTTGAGAACGTAAGAACACAGGGAAGATTCCACCCCAGATGCGGCACATCATTCATGATACTTATGCTGATCGTCGGCATAATAATTTCCATGTTTATAAGAATTGACGCGCCTATTCTGCGTACTGCGATAAAGCTTCTGCTTCTTCCCATAACCATGGGCATAGGCTACGAGTTTATCAAATTCTGCGGACGTCATGATAATATACTCACAAGAATAATCGCCGCTCCCGGTATGTGGCTCCAGCGCATAACTGTTCACGAGCCGGACGATAAGATGATCGAGTGTGCGATTGCGGCAATGAGCGAGGTTATCCCCGAAAATAAAGATAAGGATAATTTATAAAAACATACAAAAATCTCGGCTGACAAAGGTCAGCCGAGATAATTTTTTTAAGGTGTATTTTATTTTCTGCACATAAGAGCAGCCGCGTTATTGTAGAAGAGGTCCTCAACATCGTCATCATTAAGATCTGCAAGGATGCATGCCTGTCTTGTAGCCATGAGATTTTCCGTTCCGACAAGCCATGAGTGGAACTCTGTGGCTGATACAAACTGACGCAGGTCAGACTCACTTATCCAGTAGAACGTATCCGCAATGGAGATCGGTTTTCCGGCGTTCATCGAAACGGGATAGTCACTACCCCACATACAGCGCTTGATACCGACTTTCTTTATTATATACTGCATAGCAGGCGACTCACCTACGCCCGAGAAGTCGTACCAAATGTTGTCGTATCCCACAAGCTCGTCAACTGTGTCAAAAGCTGTCCAAGATGCAAAAGCTCTTGCGGCGTGTGCAAGGATAAGTGTGGCATCGGGGTAACGCTTTGCCATCTCTTTTATGTATTTGAGGTTGCCCTCATCTGCAAGCGCCAGGTTGCGAACCATATGCAGAGTGATAAAGAGCTTGTGTTTATTTGCAACTTCCCAAGCGGACTTGGGAAGATATTCTTCAATGTAAGAGTTAAATGTTACATCACGTCCGGAGTAAATGTGGTAACATTTAAGACCGCGGATCCCGGGATGTGTGAGGCGCTTTTCAATGTCTTCTACTGTATCGGTAGGTAATACTATAATTTCTCCCACATTCTGTTTATATGCGTCCAGTTCGCTTATAAGAAACTCATCGGAGAGCTTCAACTGCTCTTTGTCAGCAAGGGGCTTTATGGGGAAAATTATCGCATTACAAGAAAGCTGACGGTTTCCAAAATAAGTGTTCATATCTCTGTAGTAGGAATCAAGTGTGATTTTATTCCATCTGAATACAGTAGTATGCGATATGTGCATATGCGCATCAAAAATTCGGTGTGGGAGGAATGAGTCCAAAATCTTTGCCGCTTCAAGGTCGTATTTGCTGAAGCAATCATTGGTCATTTCTTTTAAGATCATGTCCATTTTTCCTAAAAACCTTTCTGTATAATTTGGGAGTTGTGTTGTGATATATTTTGAACGCCTTGAAGAATGAAGTTGCGGATACGTAACCCACCGCCTCGCCAACTTCAATGGCGGACATATTCGTAGTTCGGAGAAGCCACGCGGCGCGGTCCATACGTGCGCCAAGCAGCTTTTGCCTGAAATTAAGTCCGTAGTATGTTGTCAGTACACGGTTTAACTGTCGTCTGGAAAGGTGGAGCTTATTTGCAAGAATTTCTTCCGCTCCGTATGTATTGTAATTTTCTTCGAAAAAGGTATCTATAATAGCAAAACGGGTGTCAAGGTTTACGAATTCTTTGTTTTCCGGTTTTGTTTCGGTACTCAAAATCAGCCTTAACAGCTCACTTGTTAAAAGGGAATACTTTGCCGTTGCAGCTTCTTCCCAAAAAAGCTTCTTTTCTTCAAATTCGCGTATAATACTTTTGCAAAGATCTTGCTGGTAGTCTGAAAAATGAAGACGGATACACGGTGTAATCTTTGAGTGAAACACACGCGCTTCGTTGGTGTCGGAGAGCGTAAACGGGAAGACAAAGCTCATCATATCCGACGAAACGCTGACGGGGCAATGAAATTTGTTAGGTGCAATGAGCACGGCATCACCCTTTGAGAGAGAATACGTATTATCCTCAATGTCAATCACATATTCTCCCTCAAGGATGACGAAAAGCTCATATTCGATATTGCTGTGGCGATCTGCCAGATAGTTTTGCGATTTCTTCAAAACCTTTTCACTGAGATGCATTGTGAACTCATAGTTTCCAAAAACGAGCTTCAGTGTTTGCAACAGATCACCCCCATAAAATCAATTACTTAAGAAGACGCTTAAATCCGGTCTGGCAAACCTTTCCTTCAATAGCTTCGTTGATAGCTTCGCTGCCGCCCTTCTTGTAGATCTCTGCGATCTTAGCGAATACTCTTTCAACAGCCTCGGCATACTTTGCCATGATCTCTTCTGTATGTGCGAGAGTCGGGTAGAAGCCTACGTTTCCGAGGTATCCTTCGTCAAGCATGAGGACGGTGTAGAGGGTCTTCATTTCGAGCGAACAGTCGTATTCAAATCCAAAATGAGGAAGACAAAGAACACCGGTGGAATGAACCTTAAGTCCGGTACGCGCGCCGGCATCGTTCCACATCTTCTGTGCTATAGTACCAAGATGTGCAACGTGCTCCCAAACCTTGGTCTTTTCCATCTTGTCGATAGTTGCGAGAGCTGCTGTGGGACCTACAGCCTCAGTCCAGTATGTACTGCTGATGAAGGAGTTCTGAGCGCCGTCCATAGCTTCCTTAGTACCAACAACAGCACCGATAGGATGTCCGTTACCGAGAGCCTTTGCAAATACTGCGATGTCGGGGTTTGTTCCAAGCACTCTGTGGCTTCCGCCGAAGCAGTAGCGCCAGCCGATAGTGATCTCATCGAAGATAAGGAGAGCGCCGACTCTGTGAAGCTCGCTCTTGATGTAATCAAGGTATCCTTCTTCCGGCTCTTCATTTCTCATGGGCTCCATAATTACGCAGGCAAGGTCATCACCGTGCTCACGGATGAGCTTGTCGAAGCCTTCCTTGTCGCCGCCGATAAATGTGAAGGATGTGTTTGTGAGCTGCTGGGGTACGCCTGCGGGCTTAAGGCCGGGGAGGTGTACGCCGTCAAGGCTGTGGTCGCTTGAAAGATTAGCTGCAAGGTACCAGTCGCTCCAGCCGTGGTAACCGCTTATAGCAACGAGGTTACGGCCTGTGGTAGCACGTGCGATACGAACTGCAACTGCGCAGGTCTCACCGCCGGTACGTGCGAAGCGAACGCTGTCAGCCCAAGGATGGATCTCGCAAAGACGGTCAGCGAGGTAAACTTCCTCGGGAGCGCAAAGGGAAGTCATAGAACCGTCCTGTACGCGCTTTACAACCGCAGCGGTAACATCGGGATCAGCATAGCCGAGGAGGCATGCGCCGATACCGTTAGTGGTCATGTCGGTGTAGCAGTTGCCGTCGAGGTCCCAAAGCTTACAGCCTTCAGCCTTAACTGCGTAGTTCGGCCACTTGTCGGGAGCGAACATTTCGGGGCGCTTGGAAAGAAGCTGTACGCCGCCGGGCATTCTTTCTTTTGCATGTGTGTATAATTCCTGTGACTTAGGTGTATTCATGGTTATATCCTCCGTGTTATTTTTTCATGATTTTGTTGCCATACATGGCTACAATAGTAGCCACGCAAGGCTATTATTAGGATACCATAAAATTGCAAATTGTACAATAAGCAAATACGCCAACTTTTTTGAAAATATGTCCCAAACGGATAACTTTTGGGCTATATAAGGCAATTTGGGAGAGTTTACGCTTCACCTGCTTCAATTTTCGATATCAGATCTGCGGTGGTACCGTCGTTGCAGTGGCAGAGCCTGATTTGCGCTGAACGCTTTACGGCATCAATAGCGTTCTCGGGGCACGCGGAAACATCCGCATGAGCAAGGAGGTCAAGGTCGTTTTCAAAATCACCCAAAGCATATATTTTCAGCTCGCTGTCCGCGATTTTTGCTTCCTTTATATATGCGCGAAGTCTGTCAAGCGCCTGACCCTTTGTCGCATACTTGTCCTGAAACTCATAAATCTCGGGGCAAGCCTTCATAAAGGAGAAATACTCTTTATATTCGTCCTCGAAATGTTCGCGTACAAGCTCGGTATTATCCTTGTTTCCGTCAAAGGAAACTCTTGTCCAATTTTTGAGGATTGGTGCGTTTTCGCCGATTATCTTGCATACTCCGCCCTCGTAGTAAAAATCGTCGCCATCCTTCAGCCTGTATTCGATTCCGCCATAGGACACGCGAACAATGACATCCGGGACTTTTTTGTGTACTGCTCTGGAAATTTCGATAGCCTTTTCGTAGTTTACCTCTATTTCGGCTATACGCTCACCCCTATTAAAATCGTAGAGGTAAGCGCCGTTGCAGAGGATTGCGGGTACATTTGTGAGAGTTTTGAAAATTTCGATATCGTACCCCATCGCAGACGGGACACGTCCCGATGCGATTGTGAAAAGACCGCCGTTTTCCTTGAAATATTCGATAGCTTTAAGATTTTTCTCGACAAGACCGCCGCCGACCTTGTAGAACGTGCCGTCGAGGTCGGTGATTATCATTTTACCTTTGAATTTCAATTTGATGCCTTCCTTAGTTTATCGAGTATAGCCGTAAAATAATCGGGAAGAGGACAGTCAAAGCGCAGGAATTCGCCGCTTGTCGGATGCACAAATCCGATATGCGAGGCACAAAGGCACTGTCCGCTTATAAGCTCGCCGAGCGTATGCTCAAATTTAGTATTTCCGCCGCCGTAGAGGGTATCCCCAAGAAGCGGATGCCCGAGCGATTTCATGTGGACACGTATCTGATGAGTGCGGCCGGTTTCAAGTATAAGGCGCAAAAACGTGTAGCTGTGTCCCATAACACTAAACCGCTCTAAAACCTCATAGTGAGTACGCGCATTTCGTCCGTCGGCGCAAATCGCCATACGCTTTCGGTCGCGCACGTCACGTCCGATAGGGGCATCGACTGTACCTGTGTCATCTTTGAGGTTGCCGAGTATTATGGCGCGGTATTCGCGCTCAAAGCGGTGCACTTTTATCTGCTCGGCGAGATTAAGATGTGATGTGTCATTTTTTGCGACGATTAAAAGTCCGCTTGTATCCTTATCAATTCTGTGTACGATGCCCGGGCGGATAACTCCGCCGATTCCCGAAAGGGAGTCGGCACAGTGATAGAGCAGGGCATTTACAAGTGTACCGTCCGGATTACCGGGAGCAGGATGCACTACCATGCCGCGCGGCTTGTTGACAACGAGCAGGTCACTGTCCTCGTATACGATATCGAGTGGAATATTCTGTGGCACGGCATCGTCCGACACCGGCTCGGGAAGCTCGGTTTCGATCTCGTCACCAAGGCGGAGCCTGTAATTTTTCGCAGGAAACTTGCCGTTTACGGTTACATTATCGGTGGAAATAAGCTTCTGGGCGGCGGAGCGCGTAACGCTCTCGCTTTCGCTTATATAGACGTCAAGGCGCTTGCCGACGTCCTCGTTTGTGATTATGTTCATTTCTTGATTTTTTCCTTAATAAATGCTTCAAATTCTTCGGCTGTGCCGACTGTAAATCCGCTGCGTGAAACAGCTATGTACACTCTGCCCTCAAATGATAGGATATACAGATTTTTCGTAACGATCAATTTTTGGATTTTATCATAGCTGATGTCGAGCGTTTCGTTAGTTGCAGCAAAGAATGTTTTTAAATTGGTTTCATAAAAAGAAAGCTCTACTTTTGCAGGTTCTTTGCTGTTTGACATAAGCTCGTTCTTTTTTAGTATTTGATTTGCCGAAATTGCGGGCAATACAAAGCGGACAAATGCTATGAATAACGCAATTAACAATAAGTAGACGCCGGTTGTTTTGTCTTCCGACAAAGATATAAAAACTATTCCGCCAAACATAGATATAATGAGCCCAACAGTGAAAAGCACGCCTGAAGCTTTTCCGGACATTGAACCATATAGCTCGCAAAGGATCTCTTTGGTTTGGGTATATTCATTCACAAATTTTGGCTCCATAATATTCTCCTAAAATAAAATCTCCTCGGTCGGCGACCGAGGAGATGTCTTGTTTTAATTTGTTGACGAGTGGTCGCCCGCCTTATTTTTGCGTGACTCTTTGGCATCGCCAAGAATTACGTAGAGCACTACAAGTCCGCACCCAACGCATACAAAGGTATCAGCTACATTGAATACAGCAAAGTTGATAAGTCGAAAGTCGATAAAATCAACCACGTATCCGAGCGATATACGGTCTATCATGTTACCGATTCCGCCACCTGCAATCAGAGCAAGTCCCGTGTACAGCAGTGGGGAAAAGTGCTTGTTATAAGAAAACAGCATGAAAGCGATTATCGCAATTACGGCGAGGGTTGATATTACCATAAACACCCATCTGTGATCCTTGAGTATTCCGAAAGCCGCGCCGCGATTTTCAAGATATGTTAAGTGTATAACATCCTCAATGAGCGGTACGGTATCAATTGGCTTCAGATGCACCGTAGCAAGATACTTTGTTAACTGGTCAAGTATAACGGAGAGCAGAGCAGGAATAAGCCAAAGGAATTTCATCAGCCTACTACCGATTTGCAGCGATCGCACAGGCAGGACTCGCCGTCCTTGTGTACGTTGGTGGAATATTTCCAGCAACGGTCACACTTTTCGCCATCCGCGCCGTCAACCTTAACGCCGATTCCGCTAACGGTTTCGGTGAACGCGTCAGCAGGTGCCGCGCCGGTTACAAGGCTTACGCCGCTTACGATGAAGATATCCTCAAGCTCGCCCTCGAATGCGTTAAGTGTTGCGAAAGCATCTGCATCGGGCGCCCAGATAGTGAGCTTTGCGTCGAGGGACTTACCGATGAGCTTATCTGCACGTGCAATTTCAAGCGCCTTCATAACATCGTCACGCAGATCGAAGAGCTTTGCATAACGCTCCTCAATGCCGTCAAACGCGAGTGCCTCGTCGTATACGGGCATATCGTTGAGGAATACGCTTCTTGTATCGTCGGTGGAAACGTGCTTCATGGAAGCCCAGATTTCCTCGGCGGTGTAAGAAAGAAGCGGTGCAACGATCAGAGTGAGAGCGGAGAGAATGCGGTACATCGCAGTCTGAGCCGCGCGGCGTGTCTTGGAATCAGCAGCCTCAACGTAGAGTCTGTCCTTGGTGATGTCGATGTAAAGCTTCGACATATCAACGGTGCAGAAGTTGGAGATTGCGTGGATAACGATATGGAAATCGTAGTTGTTATAAGCCTCGTGAACGTCTTTAACAAGGGTGTTAAGACGAGCGAGTGCCCACTTATCGATAGCTTCAAGCTCGGAAATCGGGAGCATATCGGTATCGGGATTGAAGTCCTCGCCGATCTTGCCGAGGTTAGCCAGGATGATACGTGCGGTGTTTCTGAACTTTCTGTAGGTTTCGGAGAACTGCTTAAAGAGGTTATCCGAGCAGCGAACGTCAACTGTGTAGTCGCTGGATGCCGCCCAAAGACGAAGCAGATCTGCGCCGTATTTAGCGATAACATCCTCGGGATATACGGAGTTGCCGAGAGATTTGTGCATTGCCTTGCCTTCGCCGTCAACAACCCAACCGTGAGTGAGTACCTGCTTGTAAGGTGCGCCCTGACCCTTTGCACCTACTGCAGTGAGAAGGGAAGACTGGACCCAACCGCGGTACTGGTCAGCACCCTCAAGGTAGAGGTCAGCCGGCCACTGCATGCCGCTCCAATGTGAAAGCTCGCCGCCGTCGAGAACGGAGAAGTGAGTAGAAC
>JAZTXD010000128.1:0-17979 GCA_045636265.1 Candidatus Flemingiibacterium sp. | reverse complement strand
CCACTTTAACCCTTGCCAAACCACTGTCGGCGAAGTAGTCTGCATAGCCAAACTGCGGCTCAATTACAATCTCACCCTTTTCATTGATGTAGCCCCATTTGTCGCCCACTATAACCCTTGCCAAACCGTTGTCGGCGAAGCTATCCACCAAATCAAACTGCAGCTCAAGCACAATTTCGCCTTTTTCGTTGATGTAGTACCATTTGTCATCTACATAAACAATTACCAAGCCGTTGGCGGCGAAGGTACCTGCAAAATCAAACTGCGGCTCAATCACGATTTCACCCTTTTCATTGATGTAGCCCCATTTGTCGTCTACCCTAACCGCTGCCAAGCCATTATCGGAGAAGTCATTCACCCAACTAAACTGTGGCTCAATTACAATCTCACCGTTTTCGTTGATATAGCCATATTTACCGTCTACATAAACCATTGCCAAGCCGTTGGCATCGAAACTGTATGCCTCGTCAAACTGCGGCTCAATTACAATCTCACCGTTTTCGTTGATATAGCCATATTTACCGTCTACACAAACCATTGCCAAACCGTTGTCGGTAAAGCCGTATGCAAAGTCAAATTTCGGCTCAATTACAATCTCACCGTTTTCGTTGATATAGCCATATTTGCCGTCTACATAAACCATTGCCAAGCCGTTGGCGGCGAAACCGTATGCCTCGTCAAACTGCGGCTTAATTACAACCTCGCCTTTTATGTTAACATAACCCCACTTGCCGTCCGCATTTACAACAGGAAGCGGAAAACTGGCGGTATGTGCTGTAGACTTTTCTTTCATTGTTTGTTCCTCCACGGTAAAATTTTATTTGTTGCCATTAGTATATCACATACTTCGTAAAAGATCAAATTATTTTCACAAAAATGAAAAAGGCGGTACTGTATCGGCATTTTGGAGAGAGGGAGAGATGTATAAAAGAGGGAGGCAGACAACCGGTGATTGTCTGCCTCACTTTCGTTTTTGTGCAAATGGTCATCAAACAGCACATAACAAATGAGCTATTTCACAACACGCACGGTGTTAACACCGTAATATTCAAAAAGCTTTATCTGCGCCCCACCGATAACCTCGCCGCAAACGGCGATCGGTATCGCCGGTGGGCAAGAAACTCCGGCATCGGCAAGCACCCGTCCGAGTGCCGCCTCGAGCGGAACCTCTTCAGACGGCGACAGCATCGCCTCACGTACAGACATCGCGCGCACCGGCGTGTCGGAGACGGGCGGACGCGACATGTTTACATGGTCGCGAGGCAAGCATAGAAGTGCATCGTAAAGCCGCGCCAGTGCAGTTTCGCCAAGTGACGGCGTCAGCATAAAAACAATATGATCGGCATCGGCAAATTCACAGAATATTCCCTTTTTCTCAAGCTTTTTAGCAAGCTCAAGTCCGGTGTATCCAACATTTTTCGGCATGAGCGTGAGCTTCGTCGGCTCGTCCCCTGCAAAAGTCAGGCTTGCCCCTCCAAGAAGTCGCTTAAAGCGCGAAATCTTTTCGGTGAGCTGTGTGAGCTTCTCGGTGTAGCCGTCGACAAGCACAGCATTCGCTGCATCGAGCGACTGAAGTATCAGATACGACGGGCTTGTCGAACCGAATATCGCCATGGCACGCTCGGCATTTTCCGCAAGCATCTTCGGTGCATTTTTTGAGATGTGCAGATACGCGCCGCCCGTGAGTACGGGCAGGGTCTTGTGCGCGGAATCGGCGCACATGTCAGCGCCGAGATCCATCGGATGACGGGACTCCGGCAAAAATTTCTGATACGCACCGTGAGCGTTGTCCACAAGCAGAAGCATACCGTATTTTTTGCAGACTTCGGACAGCTTTTCTATGTCCGCCACAAAGCCGAGATAGTCCGGCGATGTAACATACACTACACTCGGCGGCTCGGGCATCTTTCTAACGGCACGCTCGATTTTTTCGCATACCGAAGCAGAGCTTGTATACAAGCTGTCGCCATCATTATCAATCCACGTCAGCTCAAAATCGAGCATGGCGGCGGTGTTCATAAACACCTTGTGCGCGTTTCTCGCCGCTAAAATATGCGGTGTCTTGCCGTTTTGTCTCGCATAAAGGCACGCGAGATAAAGCATCGCGCGTATGGAAAGCGACGAGCCTTCGGTGGAATATACAGTTCTCGCCGTACCGAAAAGCTTTGCGGCATTTTCCTCGCTCTCACGGATGATTCCAGCGGATGCATAAAGCTCGTCCGCGCCGGAGATTTCGGTTATATCGTACTTTTCAACGCCAAACGCGCCAACACCCTTGTGTCCGGGCATATGCAATCTCGCGGCGCCGCTCTCGGCGTATTCTCTTACAAAATCGCAGATAGGAGTATTCATTTTATTCCGTCTCCAGAGTCTTCGCGGCTTCGAGCATGATCGCACATTCCATTCGCTTGCGGAAAAGCTCACAGCCATATTTATAAATTCCGTTCACCGAACCGGTTGCGTGATATGCATTTGCGGCACATCCGCCGGAGCAGTAGAGCTTCGCCCAGCAGTCGCGGCATTCGGGACGGGTGTACACGTTGCATGCGGCAAATTCTGCCTGACACGGGGTATTGGTAACACCGTTGTACACATCGCCAAGCTTGAACTTTTCCTCGCCGACAAACTGGTGGCAGGGATAAAGGTCGCCCCACGGTGTAACCGCCATATATTCGGTTCCCGAACCGCATCCGGAGATACGCTTATAGATACACGGGCCGCCCTTGAGGTCGATCATGTAGTGGTAGAACGTGAACGGCTTGCCTGCGCGGTGACGCTCGAGCATAAGCTCTGCGAGCTGCTCATACTGCTCGAGAACTATCGGCAGGTCTTCCATTGTGAGCGCGGACGGGTCGCCCTCAGGGCAGACTACGGGTTCCATAGAAAGCTCGTTGAATCCGAGGTCGAGCATTGTTTTGATATCCTCTAAAAAGTCGGGGTTCGCGTGGGTGAAGGTGCCGCGCATGTAGTAGTTTTTGCCGCCGCGAGCCTCAACAAACTTCTGGAACTTGGGAACGATCTGCTCCCAGCTTCCGCGACCTGCATAGTCCACTCTGTAGCGGTCATGGACCTCTTTTCTTCCGTCGAGCGAGAGCACGACGTTGGAGCACTCGCGGTTTGCGAAGTCGATAACGTCATCGTCAACAAGCAGACCGTTTGTGGTGAGCGTAAAGCGGAAATTCTTGCCCGCCGCCTTCTCAACGCTTCTCGCGTATGCGACAAGCTGCTTAACCACTTCAAAATTCATAAGCGGCTCGCCGCCGAAGAAGTCAACCTCGAGGTTGCGGCGTGTGCCGGAGTTTGCGATAAGGAAGTCGAGTGCCTGCTTGCCCACCTCATAGCTCATAACGGCGCGCTCACCGTGGTATTTACCCTGGCTTGCAAAACAGTACGAGCAGTTAAGGTTACAAGTATGCGCGATGTGCAGGCAAAGCGCTTTTACAACGCCCTTTGAGGTTTCCTTTAAGTTGCCTGCAAGCGGCTCGAACGTATCCTTGGCGAAAAGCTGACCGGCCAAGCGAAGCTCCTCGATCTGCTCACAGCATTCGTCAAACTCTGTGGCAGTGATGCCGTGCTTGGCGGTAACTTCCGCCCTCAGAGCATCCTTGTCGCTGTCTTCATATTTTTCGATTATATCGTATGCGACCTCATCAACAACGTGCACCGAACCCGAATATATATCGAGCACGATATTGAGTCCGCCGAGCTTATAGCAATGTATCATATATAATTCTCCTTGTTTGTTTTGGGGAACGGGTTGCCGCTTTCCCAAACGAAAGCGGCGCAAAAAGAACCCTCATCCGGCGCTTTGCGCCACCTTCCCCCAAGGGAAGGCTGTTGCGGCTCCAACCTTGCATAATAGGCTTCCCTCGGGGGAAGCTGTCGCCGATAGGCGACTGATGAGGGTATTTCACAGCTCCCTCAAAAATCAAAAAAGCCGCTTTACAGCGGCATTTTTTGTTGTTATTTCTCGCAAGCCTGGTTAGCAATACCGCAGCTGGTCTTGCAAGCGGACTGGCAGGATGTCTGGCACTCGCCGCAGCCACCATTCTTTGCGCTCTCGCAAAGGCTCTTGGTATTTAAAGTAGTGATATGTTTCATTGTAATTGCTCCTTATGATAAATTTGCATTATTAGTTATATTATATCACGCAAAAGGCACGATGTCAACGGGAACATGTAAACTTTTTAAAATTATTTTGTCCGCGCACTCACAGACCTCGGTCTTTGAGATCGGAAACAAGCTTCACATAGAATTCTCTCACGTCAAATCCGTCAACGTTTTCACGGTTAAGGTCTATCATATCGCCATGCGATATTCCTCTTTTACCCTCGGACACCAGCTGGATGTGCTTCTCTCCGAAAACGAACGAGCTCTCACTCACAAGGCCGTCATTTGCCCCGTCGAAATGCTTCACGAGATGGTAGGAAAAGTTCAGCGGAAACTTACCGCCCGACGCCCGCTTAAGAGTTGAACCGACACTTTGACAGAAAATGCCGCGGTAACAGTCATCGTCAGGCAAGCGCGCGCTGCAGTTCGCCGCCGTGAGGTCACCCGCAGCCGCAAGAAAATCGGGGTTTTTATCACCGAACCTGAGAAGCGATGTATTATATGCTCCGGCAACGGTGTTTTTCACGTTTTCGGGAATCTTCGTCAAAAGGTGATCCGCGAAAAGGCATCCCTTATGCGGAGTGCTTACAGTTGTGAGAGAAGCAACATACGGCGCCGCCCCAAGCTTTTCTATGGCATAGCGGCAGTCAAGTCCGCCCTTTGAGTGGGCAATTATATTGAGCTTCTCACAGCCACTCTCGGCAACTATCTCTTTTATCCGCTCACAAAGCTCCGCGCCGCTGTCGGCAACCGAAAGCGCCGAGGAGTGATTGCCGTAATATATCACGGCGCCGTTTTTTATAAGCTCCGCCGGGACACGTCCCCAGTAGTTAAAATACCGCGTATCGCGGAAAAACACGCCGTGAATCATGAGCACGGGATATTTCGTTGCGCATATCCTTTTATCCGCACGGGATTTATTCAGAAGATCCTTTTCCTCTTCAAAGAGGACTTCCGCACGAGTTGTGCGTATAATTCCGGCAAGCGCTATGAGGTTTGCAATCGGTATCATACCGCATACGGCACCGATAACTCTCTGCTTTATGCCAAGCTGAAGCGAGGTGATGTAAGCGCAGATAATACCGGTCCAGAAAACGATCGCCTCGACCGCCACGCAAAAAATCGCACTCCAAAGCAAAAGCTGCCACTGTTTTTCAATCGCAAGCCCGATATGTACGATAGCAGACGGAACGAGCGAATGTGCAAACAGGCGCAGGAGCATGTTTGCGTGGTTCATCACCCTCAGATGAAAGCGAGTGGAGCGCACAAGCAGTGTGCCTGCAAACACTTCAATAAAGAGAAACGCGAGTGCGATAGGAAATGCCGCAATCGGAGCATGCTTTATAAGCAAAAAGCTGTTTGCAATAAGGGTAAAAACTATCAGATAAAGCGGATAAATGACCTTGTACCGTGTCATTTTTTAGCCTCATTTCGGGCATGTGCCTTGAAAAGCGCAATCATGATAAATGTGAGGATATATCCCACAAGCAAGTATATAACCGACTCCACGTGAGGCGTTACAAGCGTGTAGACCTCGGAAACATTCTGCGGCGCACCGATCTCCACCAGAAGTGTAATAGTTTCTGTAAGATTTGACGCAAGCCGCCACAGAAAAATCACGGCAGGGCAAATTATCGCCGCACGTGACAGCCCGCCGGAGAAATTAAGCGGACGCAGATGTCGGAGCGGCTTCTTTTTTGCGGCGAGGAGCAGAATGGCGCCAACAACTGTGCCAAGCTGCAGCATTTCAACAGCGCAGTTAGCGATGTTCATTTCGATATACGCCGTTGATACGGGCGAAAATTTCGCATCGGTAGCCACCAACGCATAATAAATCACCGGCAGTGAAAAGAAAGCTGTAAGTAGCACAAAAGCGCGATTCGCACGCATAACAAGCGAATAACCGACACACGCCGCCGTGGCATATGCACAAAGGGTGTTAATCGCACGGTAAAGGATATAAAGGATATCCGCGCCAAGCCTTGAAGCGGTCACGTCGCTTGCCAGCTTGACATACATAGGCCAGATGCCTATAACATTAACCAGCGGCAGTATAAGCGCCGCCACAAGGACGGTCAGCATAAGAGGGATATGTTTTATTTTCATTTATGTTATTCCTTAATAAAAATTTACCCTTAAAGTATACCACAGACAGAAAACGACTGTATTACAGTTGTATTTTCATTTTGTTAATTATTTATAAACAAAAAATTAAAATATAAAAAATCGAACAATCGTTTGCTTTTTTTGAAAAAGTATGGTATAATTATTCTGTAATACCGAGAAAGGAAGCTTTTTTACAAAAGCGAGGTACTGAAAATGGCTATGGATCTCACACCGCGCGAGCGCGAAATACTCGATTACATAAAAAGCACAATAAAGAGTGACGGATACGCTCCGAGCGTACGCGACATCTGCAACGCACTCGGCATGAAGAGCACATCCACCGTACACACATATCTTGCACGCCTTGAAGAGAAGGGCGCAATTCAGAAGGATGCGGGCAAGAGCCGTTCACTTCGCATTGACAACGGCGCATCTCCGAGCGGCGCGACTGTCCGTGTTCCGATACTCGGAAAGGTTGCGGCGGGCATGCCGATTCTTGCTGTGGAAAATTATGACGGATACATTGATTTTCCGCGTCCGTCCTCGCGACTCACGTCAAACGATCTGTTTGCGCTCAGAGTTCAGGGCGAGAGCATGATCGAGGCCGGAATACTCGACGGCGACCTTATAGTTGTGGAAAAGGCGAACACCGCAAATGACGGCGACATCATCGTTGCGCTCGTTGAGGACGAGGCTACTGTGAAAACATTCTTCCGTGAGAAGAACCGTTTCCGTCTGCAGCCGGAAAATTCCACGATGAAGCCGATATACACAGATGAGCTTATAATCCTCGGCAAGGTTGTAGCATCCATGCGATTCTACAGATAAGTGCATCACCGATACATAATTTTACACAAAAAAGGACTGCCGTACCCGTTATACGGCAGTCCTTTTGCATCTGTTCAGCATTATTTATACTTTTTGTTTATTTGCTCAATAAGCTCATCCACCTCAATATCATTGGACTTTACCGGGAAGCTGATACTTCCCCCATCGGATGTTAGCGTCAGTGCGGCAAGCTTTCGAGTACGCTTGTCAACGGTTATTTCACTCTCGGTCAGATGAGCTGTAACCTTGGGAAACACGTAGGTCTTTGCTTCAAAGCTCTCAAGCTCCACATTAGCGCAGCCGATTATCACTTTCAGCGTGTTGTCAAGACACAGATATGTGCGAATGGCTTTTTCAGAGCGCGGAGAACCTGATTTGTCGAGCTTTACGAATTTCGTATCCTCGAAAAAATATCCGTTGAAGATATGGTCGGGCTTTCTGTCGGGGTCATTTGGCATGTTATCAAACAACAGCTCAACACGCTCGCTGTAATGCTTGTCATCGATACGCACCAGAAAAAATACACCGATGATCAGTGCGCCAAGAACCATAAGCGGTCTGCCGAGTATCCACAAGTCCCACGCGTAGCGGTGAAGAATGAATCCCACAGCCGCAACTACTGCTCCAATGATCGGCAGTATGATGTAGCTTTTGAAATAGCGCATATATTTGTTTTTCTTCATAAGGTCAGCTCCTTTCGGCTTCATAAATATAGTGTCGGAAAACTGCGATTTGGTTTGCGCTTTAGCGAAACTTTTTTATTTTTTACATTTATATTTTACGACATCTGCACTGTAATGTCAAGAGAGAGTTCGTTTATAATAACTATACTGTTAGTTGAATTGGCGTGCAGTGCATAGCCGGATGCGTAAGAGAACGCAAAAGGGAGAGGACAACCTACGGTTTTCCTCTCCCTTTTGAATTCCCTCACTTTTCCCTTACGCTCCACTCTAAGGCGGACAGTCGAGGACGCCTGTCCCTACAAGGTTGGTATGAATATTGTGGGCGGAGTGTATGCACTTTCCCACGCGAATCTTCCTTTGAGCGCGCGAGGAGCGCCTCCGGCGCCGGCAAGGAGGACAGGGGGAGTCCGAGGGGGATGAGGAACCTACGCAGTTGGTTGTCCTCCCTCCTTGCAATTGCGCTCCCCTCGGCGTGAAACGCCGAAAAGAAAAGCGTGGCTTAAACGCCACGCTCTATCCCAAAAAATCTGCATGCGTTTTCGTACGCATGTTTACAAAACTCCTCCACGCTGATGCCGTAAAGCTCTGCGGCACGTGCCGCCGTATATTCCATAAGGCCCGAATGGTTTATCTTGCCGCGATACGGTACCGGCGCAAGATACGGCGCGTCCGTTTCTATCATAACCCGGTCAAGCGGAACTACCGGAACTATCTCCGCAAGTCTTGCCGCGTTCTTGAACGTAATTACGCCTGAAAATGAGATGTACCATCCACGCTTCACAAGCTGGCGGGCAATCTCACCGCTTGCCGAAAAACTGTGGAATTCTCCCGTTACATCGGGATATTCGCGCAGGATGTCCATGATGTCTCCGTGCGCGTCACGGTCGTGTATCACGACGGGCATTTTAACTTCGCGTGCAAGCTCAAGCTGACGGCGAAACCACAGCTTCTGCATGTCCCTTGGCGGCTCCTCGTAATGATAGTCGAGTCCTATCTCGCCGAGTGCTCTCACCTTCGGATGAGCGAGCAGCTCACGAAGGTGCTCCATCGCCGTGTCAATGTCCTCTTCGTGGTGCACTTCGCCCGGATGAACGCCGGCGGTGGCGTACATCCCCGGATATTTCTCCGCCATAGCAATGCAGTCGCGCGAGGATGCAACACAGCATCCGGCGTTGACGATATACCGCACATTCTGCGAGAACAGAGCGGCAAGGACTTCGTCCCTGCCGCCCTCAATCTCACACTCGAAACGTTCGTCGTTATAGTGCGCGTGCGTGTCGAAGATCGGCAGCTTACGCGACGGTGTGAAATCAAAATTCATATTACCGAACCCTCTCGCCAAGCGGTGTTTCGGGATCGAGGAATACCACGCGAACGGTTTCCTCACCGGATGCGAGTATCATGCCGTTTGACTCGACGCCGCAAAGCTTTGCCGGCGCGAGATTTGCAACCACGATAATCTTCTTTCCGATAATATCCTCAGGCTTGTAGAACTGGGCGATTCCCGATACAACCTGACGCTTCTCATATCCGAGGTCGAGCTGGAGGCAAAGAAGCTTCTTTGCTTTCTTAACGGGCTCGCACGCGATAACCTTGGCAGTGCGAAGCTCAACCTTCATAAAATCGTTAAAGCCGATGATAGCGCATCCCTCGGGCTTTTCTACGGGAGCGTTTGCCTTGAGCCAAGCCTGACGTTCAGCCTCAATCTCCTCAAGCATCTTCGCTTCGTCAATGCGTGCAAACAGCGGCTTTGCTTCGCCAACGGTTACGCCGGCTTCAAGCGCGCCGAAGCTTTCCACAGTGCAAAGCGTACGCTTGCCTGTGTTTATCTGATCGAGGATTGCCGCGGATGTTGTAGGCATGAACGGCTCGAGAAGTACCGCGCCGACTCTTATAACCTCAAGCAGGTTGTAGAGTACGGTGCCGAGTCTTGCCTTTGATGCTTCGTCTTTTGCAAGAACCCACGGAGCGGTTTCGTCGATATACTTGTTTGCGCGGCGGAAGAGCGCGAATATAGCGTCTGCCGCGTCTGCGATGTGGAAGCTTTCCATGCACTCGGCAACTGTTTTTACAGTGGTGGCACACTCGCTCACAAGCTCATCATCAAGCGCGTCGGGCGCAGTGGGTGCCTGGATAACACCGGCGAAATACTTATTTGTCATGGCAATGGAACGGTTTACGAGATTGCCGAGGTTATTTGCGAGATCTGCGTTATAACGGCTGATTATCGCATCGTATGTGATGCTTCCGTCGGAAGCGTAGGGCATTTCGGCAAGGCAGTAGTAACGAACGCCGTCAAGGCCGAAGCGCTTAACGAGATCGTCTGCGTAGATAACGTTGCCCTTGGACTTCGACATCTTATCAGCACCGAAATTGAACCACGGGTGACCGAATATCTTCTTCGGAAGCGGAAGTCCGAGCGCCATTAAGAAGATAGTCCAATAAATCGAGTGGAAACGCATGATGTCCTTACCGATAACGTGAACGTCACACGGCCACCACTTGTTAAATTCCTCGCTTGGAACGATGTTTCCGTTGTCGTCAAGACGAAGTCCAACGCCCGTTGCGTAGTTAAAGAGCGCGTCAAGCCAAACGTAGACTACATGCTTGTTATCAAAGTCAACGGGAATACCCCACTTAAACGAGGTACGGGAAACGCAGAGGTCCTGGAGCCCTGCTTTAAGGAAGTTGTTTACCATTTCCTTCTTGCGAAGCTCGGGCTCGATATAGTCGGGATTCTCCTCGATAAACTTGAGAAGTCTGTCCTGATATTTGCTCATTCTGAAGAAGTATGCTTCCTCATTCGCCTTTTCAACGGGACGTCCGCAGTCGGGGCACTTGCCGTCAACTGCCTGCGTGTCGGTGAAGAAGGATTCGCAGGGGACGCAGTACCAGCCCTCATACGAGCCCTTGTAGATATCACCCTGCTCATAGAGCTTCTTGAATACCTTGGCAACGGTTTCTTCGTGATAGTCGTCTGTGGTACGGATGAATTTGTCGTAGGACGCGCCAACTCCGTCCCAGATACCCTTTATGATATCTGCAACCTCGTCAACATACGCCTTCGGGGAAATTCCCTTATCCTTTGCGAGATTTTCGATTTTCATGCCATGCTCATCGGTTCCGGTCATGAAGAATACGTCGTATCCCTCCTGACGCTTACGGCGTGCCACGGCATCGGTCATGATAACCTCATAGGTGTTACCGATGTGGGGCTTGCCGGAGCCGTATGCAATGGCTGTTGTTATATAATATTTTCCTTTATTATGTTCGGGGCAGCTGCACATTTGCTTATCCTCCCTTTATATAGTTATTGCTTCACGCCGCGTACGAATACGTGCGATATAGTTTCATTATTATTTCCGAGCACCAAAAAGTCCGCGCTTTTGCCAACATCAAGCGAGCCGACGCGCGAGTAAACGCCCACCATTTCGGCAGGGTTCTTTGTGGCGTAGGGTATAGCCTCTTCAAGCGAAAGTCCCGTAAACTCGGCGAAGTTTTTAAGTGCGGTGAACATGTCGATAATGCTTCCGCATATGGTAACACCGTCAGCAAGCCGTCCAACCTTGCCGTCTCTGGTGTCGCACACCATCGCTCCCATTTTGTAAACGCCGAGCGGCATTCCTGCGGCAATTATAGAGTCGGTGATGACTACCAGCTTGTCTGGGGATTTTGCACGCTGGGTTACCTTAACAACATCCGGAAAAACATGGTATCCGTCGCATATAAGCTCGGTGTACGCATCGCTCGAAAGTCCTGCGCCGGCACATCCCGGTGCTCTGTGTTCCATTGCGGACATTGCACAGTAGAGATGCGTGAACGCTGTCGCGCCCCACGAAAGTGCCGCCTTGCACTCATCAAGAGTTGCGTCGCTGTGTCCGATTCCGACCGTGGCATTCATCGAAACAGCGTGCTTTATAAATTCCTCGCTGCCCTCAAGCTCGGGCGCGCAGGTTACGTGAAAACGCATCTCGGGACAGCCGCTTCTCATTCGCGTGATATGTCCGGCAAGCTCGTCTGCATCAAGGGATGAGAGAAGCTCCGGTGTGTGTGCGCCTTTTTTTGCGTGACTCAAATAACGTCCCTCGAAATGGATTCCGAGAATGTTCGCGCCGCACACGTTTTCGTCCTGTGAACGCTTTGCCTCGGTTATACTGTCGATAGCATTGGCGTACCAGTCGAGCGGAACCGTTGCAAAGGTTGCCATAAACGAGGTCGTGCCGCACGCGGCATAGGATTTTGCGAGGGTGAGCATCCTTTCGGCACTTATATCGGCATCATCAGCGGCTATGCCGATGCGTCCGTGTGTATGGACGTCCACAAGGCCGGGCATCACACATGCGCCGCCAAGGTCCACGGTTTCGTCTGCCGCACACGGCAAAGCGATGATACCGTCGCGGACGTAGAGCTCGCCGTCCTCGAAGCATTTTTTGCTTGTGTTATATATTTTAGCATTAGTGAATAATGTTGTCATTTAATTGCCTTTCTCATCGCCAACAAGCCGCTCACGCTGCATTTCCCACATTATCACGGATGCCGCCATAGCCGCGTTTAAAGACTCGCATCCGTCTGTCATTGGGATAAACACAGTTCCCGTGCACATGTTTATAAATTCATCCGAGAGTCCGTGACCTTCGTTGCCAACAGCGAAGCATACCTTTTCGGGCAGCGTGAATCCGCCAAGTTGCATCGCGTCACGTCGGAGCGCCGCCGCATAAAGCGGACAGTTTGCCCGAGCCAAGCAGTCCACAAGCTCTGTATCATTCTTCACAACGCAGATGCTCTGCTTGAACACAGAACCCATGGAAGCGCGCACGGTCTTCGGGGAATAGATATCCGCACAGTCCGCGCTCACAAAAACGCGGTCAACACCGAAAGCCAAAGCCGAGCGTATCATAGTTCCAAGGTTTCCGGGATCTCTGACTGAGGAGAGATACACCGCGCGGAACGTGGGTGCGTCGGGAACGTTCATCGGTGCCGTGTCAAACTTTTTCGCAAACGCCACAATTCCCTGCGGAGCGCTCTCGTCTGTAAGCTTTGAAAGCACCTCGTCGGACACTTCGATGATCTTTCCGCCGGCCCTCGACAGCTCATTTTGAAATTCACCGACTATTTTGTCGCGCTTTGAGCTTGCGATGAAGATATATTCGGTTTTTACGCCGCTTGTTATGGCTTCCTCAAAAAGCTTTACTCCGTCGATTCTGAAAAGTCCCTCGATATCGCGGTACTTTTTGTCGGAGAGCTTTGAAAGCCTTGTGACAAGCGGATTCTGACGTCCCGTTATTTTGTCGGGAGAAAACTCTGCCATAGCGACTCCTTAAAAAGAAAAAACCGGGGTGAGCCGGTTTTTTATCTTTTATTTTGCGAGAGCTGCTTTAGCCTGCTCTGCAATAGCAGCGAACGCATCCTTATCGGAAACAGCGATCTCAGCGAGCATCTTACGGTTGAGGTCGATGCCTGCGAGCTTGAGTCCGTGCATAAGAGTAGAGTAATTCATGCCGCAAACCTTTGCCTGCGCGGAGATTCTGGTGATCCAGAGAGAACGGAAGTCTCTCTTCTTCATCTTTCTGCCGGCGAAAGCGTAGTTGCCGCTCTTCATTACCTGCTGCTTAGCCATCTTGAAATGCTTGGACTTAGCGCCCCAATAGCCCTTTGCGAGCTTAAGCATCTTATTTCTTCTCTTGCGAGTCATCATCGCGCCTTTAACTCTTGCCATTTTATGTTATCCTCCGGTTATTCGTTAGTTATAATTATTTGTTGATGAGAGATGCGATGGTAGGAGCCATCGAAGTGCTGAGGTAGCCGTTCTTACGAAGCTGTCTCTTTCTCTTTGCGGTCTTGATGCCGAGCTTATGACGGCGATTGGTGTGGTTGAGCTTTACCTTTCCGCTCTTGGTGAGAGAGAATCTCTTGGCTGTTGCCTTGTGAGTCTTTATTTTTGCCATTTTCTTTTACTCCTTATTGTGTATTCACCCGTGATAAAGCGTCGGGCTGCGCATATTTTTTAGTGTCGAAGTAGCCTTCGCAGACTGAAGATCACTTGGTGGACTGCTTTACGGGATTAACAATCATGCTCATAAAGCGGCCTTCAAGTGCGGGACGCTTATCAACTGTGCCGAGTCCCTCACATGCACTCTCGAATTTTTCAAGCATTTCGCGTCCGAGGTCAAGGTGAGTCATTTCGCGGCCTCTGAACTTCACAACGACTCTAACCTTGTTGCCGTCACCCAGAAAACGGTGAGCGTGCTTCAGTTTGGTTTCGAAATCGTGTGTGTCGATGCGGCAGGAAAGCTGAATTTCCTTAACTTCAACGGTGGCTTGCTTTTTCTTGGCTTCCTTTTCTTTTTTGTCGCGCTCGAAGCGGTATTTGCCGTAATCCATTATGCGGCACACCGGCGGTTCGGCGTTGGGAGCCATAAGAACGAGATCGAGGTCCTTTTCGTATGCCATTTCGAGAGCCTTGGATGTAGCGAGTACGCCAATCTGCTCACCGTCATCGCCTATGATGCGGACTTCCTTTGCCTTGATCTCCTCATTGATCTGCAGTTCCTTTGTGCTAATTGCGGACACCTCCAAAACGTTGGTAAAATAAAAGTCGTGCGAAGAAACACTCCGCACGAACACAAAGACACCGATAGTGCCGTTTTGTCGATATTGACCGCTGTCAACTAACTGAGGCGGTGAGAACGGAGAGTTCTTCTTTGTTGTACCTTGGTATTATACCACATAGTTTCCGATATGTCAATAGTTTTTTGAAAAATATTTTTTGCACCCTCACCCCAGGAGTAGTATCAGCAACAATTGCAATGTGTACGCACTGCACCAAGCTTTTACTTTTCGAAGCTTTCAGCTTCCTCGTAAAGCTCCATAAGGCGCTCTTCCACTTCGCTCTGGCGTGTGTACAGCTCGTTTACCTTAACGTAATCGGACTGGATAGACTCGTCTGCGAGCTTGACGGTTAGCTCCTCAAGCTCCTTTTCAAGTGCCGCGGTTTCCTCGGCATTCTTTCGCATACGTGTCTTTAACTTTCTTTGCTCCGACGCCTGTTCCTTTGCACGAAGGTACTGTTCCTTCGATTCTGTAACAGTCTGCGCGGCGGCAGACTCTGCTGTGGGCGCAAGTCGCGCACGGTGAGCGTTATATTCCTCGTAGCTGCCCATGAAATCGAGCGCCGGCTTTGAGCCGAGATCGAGCACACGTGTCGCGAGCTTTGAGATGAAGTAACGGTCATGCGAAACGGCGATGATCGTGCCGTCAAACTCGGAAAGCGCTCCCTCAAGTGCCTCACGTGAGCCGATGTCAAGATGGTTTGTCGGCTCGTCGAGGATGAGAAGATTCATTTTTGAAAGTATCAGCTTGCAAAGCGTAAGCCGCGCTTTTTCGCCGCCCGACAGAACGGACACCTTCTTCTCAATATCGTCGCCCTTGAATAAAAACAGCGCGAGCGCCGAGCGTATCTCCGTCTGCGTAAGTCCGTCGTAGCAGTTCCAAAGCTCGTCGAGAACTGTGTTCTCGGGGTCGAGATTCTGGTTCTCCTGATCATAGTATCCGATGTTGACATTGTAGCCGTACTCGAAGCTGCCGGCATCCGGCGCTAACTTCTCGGCGATTATTTTGATGAGCGTGGATTTGCCGCATCCGTTCGGACCGGAAATGAACAGTCGGTCACGCTTCTTGACCAGAAACGAAACGTCCGAAAACAGCGGCTTGTTCGGGAATCCCTTCGCGAGATTTTTGACGGTGAGCACATCGTTTCCGCTCTCACCGGATTTTGTGAATGACAGACGTATCTTCTCTGGGAGCGCTTCGGGGCGGTCAATTTTTACCATGCGGTCAAGCGCTTTCTGACGGCTTTCCGCGGCGATTATGTTGCGTTCGCGGTTCCACCTTCTCTGCTGTTCGATGTAAGCCTCGATACGCGCGATTTCTTTTTGCTGATTTTTATACTGACGCTCGCGAATCTCGCGGTTCTCGCTTTTAAGCTGTATGAATCGGGAATAGTTTCCGTTGTAAAGCTCGGAGTGCGTGTTCTCGATTTCAAGCGTGCGGTTTGTAACTCTGTCGAGGAACCAGCGGTCATGCGAAATGACGAGAAGCGTCCCCTTATAGGAAGCGAGGAAATCCTCAAGCCACGCGAGTGTTTCGATATCAAGGTGGTTTGTCGGCTCATCAAGCATCAGAATGTCGGGGGATGTTATAAGTTCACGCGCAAGCGCAAGACGGGTCTTCTGACCGCCCGAGAGTCCCGAGATTTCAAGCTCGTGAAATCTCTCATCAAATCCGAGATTTTTGAGAATGCCCTTACAGCGTGAACGGAACTCGTATCCGCCGCGTCGCTTGAAGCTATCGGTGAGTGATGTGTAGGAGGATATAAGCGCCGCATCGGACGGGGTTAGTTCGAGCTGCTTCTGTAATTCTTCAAGGCGCTGTTCGTCTTTTATGAGATTATCGAAGGACGCAAGCATCCCGTCAAGCACTGTACAGTCGCCCTCAAGTCCCGTATTCTGCTCAAGCATGCCAACGGTTTTGTCCTTTGAGATGAACACCGAGCCGCTTGTGGGGGCAAGTGTACCGTGTATTATTTTGAAAAGCGTGGATTTGCCTGCGCCGTTCACGCCGACGATGCCGAGCTTGTCCCCTTCATTTAAGCTGAAGGAGATATTGTCGAGTATCACGTCCGTGCCGAATTCCAGGCAAACTCCGCTGAGGCTTATGGCTGTCATTATCTGCTCCCGTGTAAACATTATTATTCAGTTTACATTATATCACAAAAGTGTGAATATGTCAATGTGTATATTTGCGCGGCGCAGTATGTGGTCGGCGCTCCTCGGCGCTCAAAAAAAGATTCGCGCTGGTCAGTGCATACACACCGCCCACATTGCAGATATCGACAGAGTGGGGCGGTATCTTTACCGCAAAAATATAAATAAACTGTAAAATTCCAAATTCTCTTGAAAACACCCATTGACTTATGATATAATATATTTATTAGTAATATTTGCCGCGGCAAATTATAGGAGGAACAACATTGATTATTCAACTTGAGGATGCCAAATATAAGCTTCAGAACATGCGCGCCGATATTGATGAGCTCGCATCTGCACTCCGTATAGATCAGCTTATCGCCGAGGTTGAGGCTGACGAAGCCAAGACCATGGAGGCAGATTTCTGGAACGATGCGGAAAACTCCAGCAAGGTGCTCCAGAAAATAAAGCAGAAAAAAGATAAAATCGAAGCGTTCACCGCACTCAAAAACCGTCTTGAAGACGCTATCACTCTCGCCGAAATGGGTATCGAGGAAAATGACGAATCCATTGTCCCCGAGGTTGAGGCGGAAATGGCGGAGGTCATCAAGGAAGAGGAGCGTCAGCGTATCGAGGTTCTTCTCTCCGGAGAATACGACAGAAACAACGCGATCGTATCATTCCACCCGGGGGCCGGCGGTACCGAGGCACAGGACTGGGCGCTCATGCTTTACCGTATGTATACCCGTTGGGGCGAACGCCACGGCTTTAACGTAAAGCTTGTTGACTGGCTCGACGGCGAAGAAGCTGGCATCAAGAGCGCAACCATTATGGTTGAAGGAACCAACGCTTACGGCTACTTAAAGAGCGAAGCAGGCGTACACCGCCTTGTCCGCGTGTCGCCGTTTGACGCTTCCGGCAGAAGACAGACATCCTTCGCGTCCGTTGACGTAATGCCCGAGTTTGAGGACGACGGCAAGATCGAAATCCGCGACGAGGACATCGAAATCACCGCACACCGTTCATCCGGTGCCGGCGGTCAGCACATCAACAAAACCGACTCGGCTATTCGTATCACGCATCTGCCCACGGGTATCGTTGTCGGCTGTCAGACCGAGCGCAGCCAGCTCCAGAACAAGGAAACCGCACTCAAGATGCTCAAGTCCAAGCTTATGGAGATCAAGGAGCGCGAGAATCTCGCGCGCATCGATGACATCAAGGGTGTCAAGACCAACATCGAGTGGGGTAGCCAGATACGTTCTTATGTATTCATGCCGTACACGCTCGCCAAGGACAACCGCACCGGTTGGGAAGACGGCAACATCACCGCTGTAATGGACGGCGAGATCGACGGATTCATCAACGCTTACCTCAAACAGATGAGCAAAGGCCAGTTTGAAGGCGATGACGGCGAAATGGCATAATCTGCGCTTCATATCAAACTGTAGGGAACGGTCTTGACCGTTCCGAAAAAATAAAAATTATGGCGGGAGCAAAAACTCCCGCCA
>JAZTXD010000127.1:0-1160 GCA_045636265.1 Candidatus Flemingiibacterium sp. | reverse complement strand
GGAGACAGCTTCTTCGAGAGCGTGCTGAGCAACGCCGACAGCCTGTGCAGCCATGCCGACACGGCCGGTGTCCAGAGTCTTCATTGCAGCGATGAAGCCCTTGTGGAGAGGACCAACGAGGTCAGCCTTCTCAACGCGGACGTTCTCGTGAATAAGGTCGGAAGTGGGATAGCCCTTGATGCCCATCTTGGCCTCGTGCTTACCGCAGGAGACGCCGGGGAGCTTCATGTCAACGATGAACATGGAGATACCCTTAGAGCCGCGCTGGCTCTTATCGGTCTTGGCATAGACGATAGCGTAGTCAGCGAAGGGAGCGCCGGAGATGAAGGTCTTACGGCCGTTGAGAACGAAGTACTCGCCGGACTCGTCCTTAACGTAATCAGCGGTGGTCTGAGTGCCGCCAGCGTCGGAACCGGCGCCGGGCTCGGTCAGAGCGAAGACGATGATCTTCTCGCCCTTTGCGCAGGGAACGAGGTACTTCTGCTTCTGAGCTTCGTTACCAAACTGATAGAGGGGGCCGCCGCCCAGGGAGTTAGAGGTGTTTGCATAGATAGAGAGAACGCAGCTGCGGCGTGCGAGCTCTTCGATCATGAGGCAGTAAGCCAGAGTGTCGCCACCCTGTCCACCGTACTCAACAGGAATCTTGCAGCCGGTAAGGCCAGCGGCAGCGATCTTGTTGAAGATTTCCCAGTTAAATTCGCCGGTCTCGTCAAGCTCGTCCAGCAGTTCGGGAGTGAATTCGGTCTCTGCGAACTGACGGAAGAACTTGCGCATCATCTCATGTTTTTCAGTGAGAATCATTGATATTCCTCCAATAAAAAAATTTTTTAGCTTACTATGTAAATGGTGCGGGGAAAAGTTCTTACGGCACTGATATCCGGAGAATAAGTCCCGCAAAAATCACGTGTTCGCAACTCAAATAAGCCGCGTCTGTCTGATGCGAAAATATAAAAGTTCACGAACCCGTTCATTTTAGCATTTTAAGGCATTTTCTAAACAAAGTCAACAAAAATCCCCTATAAAATTCATTAAATTTTTTGATTAATTTTTGCCAATCTTAACAGGCGGTATTTCGGTGTAAATATTACCGAAATGCCGCCCAATAAAATGATTGAATTAGTTTGTTTTTTGCCCTTTTTCACTTCCAGTTGTCTACTTCC
>JAZTXD010000126.1:0-46926 GCA_045636265.1 Candidatus Flemingiibacterium sp. | reverse complement strand
GTTGATCTTCATGCTGATCATCTTGGGAGCATACTTGGAAACCTCTGCACGAGGAGCTTCAATAGCCTTGAGAATAACCTCGTCGATGATATAATCGCGTCCCTTGTGGGTTACAGCGAATGCTTCAGCGATGATCTCGGGCGTAAGACCGTCGATCTTGAGGTCCATCTGAATGGAGGTGATACCCTTCTTTGTACCTGCAACCTTAAAGTCCATATCGCCGTAGAAGTCTTCAAGTCCCTGAATGTCGATCATGGTTGTCCATGTGCCGTCATCAGCGGTGATAAGACCGCAGGAGATACCTGCAACGGGAGCCTTTATCGGAACGCCCGCATCCATGAGCGCGAGAGTTGAACCGCACACAGAGCCCTGGGAGGAGGAACCGTAGGAGGAAACAACCTCGGAAACAAGGCGGATAGCGTAGGGGAACTCTTCAACGGAAGGAAGCACGGGAACGAGAGAGCGCTCTGCAAGAGCACCGTGACCGATCTCACGTCTGCCGGCACCGCGGGAAGCCTTTGCTTCACCGGTGGAGTAGCCGGGCATGTTGTAGTGGTGCATATATCTCTTCTCGGTTTCCTCGTCGATACCGTCAAGCATCTGGGCGTCGGATATCGGGCCGAGAGTTGCGATTGTAAGAACCTGAGTCTGACCTCTGGTGAAAAGTCCCGAACCGTGAGTTCTGGGGAGAATGCCTACCTCGGAAGCAAGCGGACGGATCTGGTCCATGCGGCGTCCGTCAACGCGCTTGTGATCTTCAAGCAGCCAGCGGCGAACAATCTTCTTCTGAATCTTATAGATAAGCTCGGGATACTGGATTTCAAGCTCGGGATACTCTTCGCCGAACTTCTCCATAACAGCGTCCTGAATAGGATTCATACGCTCGTCACGTACATTCTTATCGTCGGTATCGAGAGCGAACATTACGTCATTCTCAACGAAAGCGAAGATCTTATCGAACATATCGTGGTCAAGCTCGCCGGATTCGTATGTGAACTTCGGCTTGCCGATTTCAGCAACGATAGAATCGATAAACTTAACGAGCTTCTTGATTTCCTCGTGTGCGATCATGATAGCATTGTACATGTCAGCATCGGAAACTTCGTTAGCGCCTGCCTCGATCATAACTACCTTCTCTGCGGAAGCCGCAACGGTAAGCTGGAGATCGGAAACCTTTCTCTGCTCGCTTGTGGGGTTGATAACGGGCTTGCCGTCAACAAGTCCCATGAACACGCCGCCGATAGGTCCGTTCCACGGAATGTCGGAAATGGACAAAGCGATGGAAGCACCGATCATAGCTGTGATTTCGGGAGAGCAATCGTTGTCAACGCTCATAACTGTGAGCGAGAGGTTTACGTCATTGCGAAGGTCCTTCGGGAAGAGGGGACGTACGGGACGGTCGATAACGCGGGATGTAAGAATAGCCTTTTCAGAAGGCTTACCCTCGCGCTTGAGGTAACCGCCGGGGATTCTGCCGACAGAGTACATCTTCTCCTCAAAGTCTACAGACAGAGGAAGGAAGTCGATGCCGTCACGGGGCTTTGCGGATGCGGTAGCACACGCAAGAACAACGGTATCGCCGTAGCGAACAAGACAAGAGCCGTTTGCGAGTCCTGCGAGCTTACCGGTTTCGATAACGAGCGGTCTGCCGGCGAACTCATAGTTAAACACTTTGAAATTCTCAAACATTTTTGTTTCTCCTTGTTGTTTTTTTGATTTTAGGGGAGAACCTTACAGGTTGTGCACTTAAAAGCACGTCCGAAACCTTCGGGCGCAGTTTAAAATGCTCAGCCGTAAAACTATCCCCACATAAAAAGTTTACCCGTCCCAAAAGCGCAAGCTTTACAGGAAGGGCTTGTACCGTACCCGACCGCAAAAGCGGTCGGATAGCGGCATTTGAAGTCTTATTTACGCAGACCGAGCTTTTCGATGATAGCTCTGTAGCGAGTGATGTCCTTCTTCTGGAGGTAGCCGAGAAGGTTTCTTCTCTGACCAACCATCTTAAGAAGACCTCTGTGGCTGTGATGATCCTTGGGATTAGCCTTGAGGTGCTCATTGAGGGAGTTGATGCGGTTGGTGAGGATAGCGATCTGAACCTCAGGGGAACCGGTGTCTGCCTCGGAGAGCTTGTACTCTGCGATAATCTGCTGCTTAACTTCTTTTGCGATCATGGTATTTTCACCTTTCTAAAATAAATATTTGCATATCCCGTGAAACGATGCAATCGGTCGGTGAGATCCGAAAACTTCGCCTCCGGTAATCATACATCGTTATTATACCACACAATTTCCTATTTGTAAATAGGTTTTTGAAATATTTTTTACTGTTTTTGCAAAAGTCTTGCTTTTTGTAAGAATATGTGGTATAATATAAATATTGTGTATTTTATCACAAGCACCTTATGTACACAAAACAGTATCGGAGTGAACAGTAAACTTCCATGAATCTGATGCAAAACACCTATAAAAGAGGGGTATGTGACGGCATCCCGATCGCGCTCGGATATCTCTCGGTATCTTTTTCCATTGGACTTTTTGCCGCCGCCAAAGGTATCCCGGTTTTATGGATACTGCTTATTTCCATGACAAATCTCACATCGGCGGGTCAAAAGGCCGGAATCTCGGTAATCTTAAGCCACGGTGCGCTCATCGAAATGGCTCTTACACAGCTTACGATAAATTCGCGTTATTTCCTTATGAGCCTTTCCCTCTCGCAAAAGCTTGATAAGACGTTCACTCTTCCGCACCGCTTGATTGCGTCATTCGGTGTAACCGATGAGATCTTCGCGGTTGCCGCATCAAAGCCTCACACACTGTCCCCCAAGTATATGTACGGGCTCATCACACTTCCCTACATCGGCTGGTCGCTCGGCACTCTGCTCGGCGCCGCCGTGGGAAATATTTTGCCCGAGATCGTGGTAAGTGCACTCGGCATAGCGCTTTACGGAATGTTCATAGCGATAGTTGTTCCGCCTATAAGAAAGAATATGCGGCTTCTCGCGGTTGTACTTCCGGCAATTGCAATATCCTGCGTAATATATTACCTGCCTGCGCTTGATTTCATTTCGGACGGTTTTTCGATTATAATATCCACTATAGTTGCGGCTCTGCTCGGCGCTTTGATTTTCCCTGTGGAAACGGAGGATCCGTGCGATGAGTAATCTACAATATATTTTATATTTAGCCGTCATGGCAGGGGTTACATATCTTATCCGTATGCTGCCGATGACTCTTGTGCAGACTAAAATAAAGTCTACCTTTATTAAAAGCTTCATCTATTATGTACCGTATGCGGTGCTGTCGGCAATGACTGTTCCGGCAATTTTCTATTCAACACCGGATATTCTTCCGTCAGTCCTCGGTTTTGCTGTGGCTATACTCGCGGCATTCTTCGGCGCTTCACTTTTGAGCGTTGCACTGAGTGCATGCTTAACCGCACTTGTTTTTGAGCTTATCTTCATTTTAATATAGTTTTTTCAGAAAGGAGCCGAAATAATGTACGAGAAAGAACATTTGGCTGTTTCTCATTTCAAGCTCGGCGGAAATCCTGTATCTTTTGAGCCTATAACTTACGGCAATATTAATCGTACCTTTGAAGTAACTCTCGACAACGAAGAAAAGTATATTCTTCAGAACGTAAACGTCAACGTTTTCAAAAAGCCCTTTGAGCTTATGGAAAACGTAAACGGCATCTGCGCGTTTTTAAAGGAAAAGGTAATCGCAAACGGCGGTGATCCCGAACGCGAAACGCTTACATATGCAGAGTCTGACGGACACTCCAATCTTTGCGTGGATGAAGACGGAATGCACTGGCGTATGTGCAAGTTTATTGACGCTGTTTCCTATCAGTCCATAAGCCGTCCGGAGCTTTTCTACAGCGCGGCTGAAGCATTCGGCAATTTCCAGTCGATGCTCGCCGACTATCCGGCACACACTCTTCACGAAACCATTCCCAATTTCCACAATACCGTGAGCCGCTACTCCGATTTCAAAACGGCGGTTATGAAGTGCAAGCTCCCCGAACGTCTTCGCGAGGCGGAACAGGAGTGCCTGTTCCTCGAATCCCGCGAGAATCTTGCACACATCGCAGTTGATGCAATCAAATCCGGCGCTATGCCGCTTCGAGTAACTCATAACGACACCAAGCTCAACAATGTTCTCATAGATCCCGTAACCGATAAGGGAATCTGCGTTATCGATCTTGACACGGTAATGCCCGGTTCCGTGCTCTACGATTTCGGTGATGCTATACGCTTCGGAGCATGTACGGCAGCGGAGGACGAGCCCGACACATCAAAAATCGCTTGCGATCTCACACTGTTTGAACAGTTTACACGCGGATTTATAAAAGGTGTTGGCGGTGCACTTACCGACACTGAATATGATCTTCTCGCCGACGGCGCGCTCCTTATGACATATGAGCTTGCTCTGCGTTTCCTCGGCGACTATCTCAACGGCGACGTTTATTTCAAGCTCAACTACCCCGAGCACAATCTTATCCGTGCGCGTGCACAGATCGCACTTCTTCGCGATATGGAAACCAAGATCGAGGATATGCGCCGCATAGTAAAGGAATGCAGAGAGGGTTGATCTACCCTTCTAACGCGATATAACCACTATGGCATAACTTGCATTCCATCATTCTTTATTGATATAGCTTCGTGCGGAACTTTTTAAAAATACGTGCGTCTATATAGGCAAGTGGGGAATAATAATCACCCGACTGCAAAAAATATTACCGACAAAATGAAAGGTTAGGTACAAAAAAATGTTTAAGAAAATTCTTGCACTCCTTCTCGCAGCGACCGTAATCGGCGCTACATTCGCATCCTGCGGCACCAACGGCAACACCGAGGACACCACAGACACCAGCAACACCGAAGACACCGGCAGCACCGAAGTAACTGTTACTATCGACGACATCAAGACAGCAGTTCTCAATGTTTACGGCGACCTCTACAACGCTAACAACGAAATGGGCATGCCCCTTTCCGAATACAGCGCTAACTTCGCTGAAAACACCTTCAATTTTAGCTTCCCCGGTATCACTGATCCCGAAAATGATCTCGGCATGCCTGTTTCCGAATATATCACAACAGAGCTTGAGAACATCTACGGCGTTCAGGGCGCATGGATCGACGAGGTTGTTGTTAACAAGGCTGCTTCTATTACAAACGTTGACACTCTTATCATCGTTAAGCCTACCGAGGGCAACGAGGAAAATGTTTTCAACGCTCTCAACGCTTATCATGAGTTCCTCGCAAACGATGCTTTCCAGTATCCGATCAACCTCCCCAAGATCCGCAATGCAAAGGTATTCACCGAGGGCGGTTATGTATGCTTCGTAATGCTCGGTACTCTTCCGGACGAGCTTATCTATGTTGACATCGACTACGAGACCATGACTCAGGAAGAAATCGATGCAAAGCTCGCTGAGATCGACGCTGCTCAGGACGCATACGCAGCTGAGAACACCCAGAAGGCTGTTGACGCTGTTAAGGCACTCTTCAGCAAATAATTTAGTTTAGGCAATAACTATATGGCGACTCTCCAATCATGGCGAGTCGCCATAACTCTCTCAAAAGAAAGGATACACCGTTATGGTTTTCAGCAGCTTGCTGTTTTTGTTCCGTTTTCTGCCGATCGTCATGATACTGTATTTTATCCTGCCTCGAAAATTCCGCAATGCACTTCTCTTCTTTTCGAGCCTGATATTCTACGCATGGGGCGAGCCGGTATATGTCACACTCATGATTTTTTCAACGGTTGTCGACTACACGCACGGCTTATTGGTCGAGCGTTTTAAGGAGCAAGGTAAGATGCGTGCGGCGCGCGCAGTAGTTGCGTCATCAATGATAATCAACTTATCATTACTCGCATTTTTTAAATACACCGACTTCATACTCACAAACATCAATGCACTCTTTGGAGCGAACATACCGCTTCTCAACTTACCGCTTCCTATAGGTATTTCGTTCTATACATTCCAGACAATGTCCTATACGGTTGACGTATACCGCGGCGATGCAAAAGCCCAGCGCAACCCTATCAGCTTCGGCGCATACGTTGCACTCTTCCCTCAGCTTATCGCAGGTCCCATTGTACAGTTCAAAACCATCGCCGATCAGCTTGACAACCGCCGCGAAAACTTTGACGATTTCGCAGCAGGCGTCAGCCGCTTCATGTCCGGTCTTGGCAAAAAGGTTCTGCTCGCAAACAGTGCCGGCATGATCTGGGACACTGTTTTGGCATCAAATCTTGATACATTGCCCGTGCTCACCGCGTGGATCGGCATTCTGGCATATTCTTTCCAGATTTATTTCGACTTCTCGGGATACTCCGATATGGCGATCGGTCTTGGAAAAATGCTCGGCTTCCACTTCCTTGAGAACTTCAACTATCCCTACATCTCAAAAAGCATCACCGAATTCTGGCGCCGCTGGCATATTTCCCTTGGCTCCTGGTTCCGTGACTACGTCTACATTCCCCTGGGCGGCAACCGTAAAGGTCCGGCAAAGCATATCCGCAATATCTGCATTGTATGGCTTCTCACCGGTATCTGGCACGGCGCTAACTGGAACTTTATAATCTGGGGAGTTTATTTCGGTATACTCTTGCTTATCGAGAAATTCTTCCTCGGAAAAATTCTTCAGAAGCTTCCGTCGTTTGTGTCCCACATTTACACACTGTTCCTCGTTGTAATCAGCTGGGCTATATTTGCTATTGAGGATATGTCAAAGCTCGGCAAATTCCTTGCGGCAATGTTTGGTGCAGGCGGAAGTTTTGCAGATAATACGTCCATGTATCTGCTTCTCACGAACGCACTGCTCTTCGTGATACTTGCAATAGCCGCAACTCCCGCTCCCAAGAAGATCGCCGAGAAGCTTCTCACAAAGCTCGGCGAAAACCCGGCAGGAACAGTTATAAAGAATGTTACCTTCGTGGCAATCTTCATCATTTGCACCGCGTTCCTCGTTGCAAATTCCTACAATCCGTTCCTTTACTTCAGATTCTGATAGGAGGTTACAAAAATGAAACCAAGAATATCAAATATAATCACATCTGTAACCTTCTGTCTTCTTGTTGCAGTGCTTACTGTTGCAAGTATGGTGAATCCCGTAAAACAGTATTCGGAAACAGAAAACCGCAGTCTGGCGCAGATGCCTGAATTCTCGTGGGAGTCGCTTTTCCATAACAGCGTAATCATGAAGAATCCCACGGATACAGAGAAAAGCTATACACAGAAGTACGAAGATTTCGTAACCGATCAGTTCGTTGCGAGAGATGCGTGGATAACTCTCAAAACCCAGGCTGAGCTTCTTCTCGGCAAGAAGGATTCCGGCGGAGTTTACTTCGGCAAAGACGGTTATCTTATAGAAAAGCATGAGCTTGATTCCGCACAGCTTGAAAAGAACATAGGCTTCCTTGAAACCTTTCTGAAGACCAATTCTGCAAACTACAACATTAAAGTTCTTATCGCTCCCACCGCTTCGCTCGTCCTCTCGGATAAGCTCCCGGCATTTGCTCCCGTATGGGATCAGAACGCCATGCTTGACCGCATCGCAGAACTTGGCAACTTCGTTGACTGCCGCGATGTTTTAATGGAGCACAGCGACGAATACGTATACTACCGCACCGACCACCACTGGACCACACTCGGCGCATACTATGCGTATACCGAGCTTTGCACTTCCCTTGGCATTGAGCCTTATGCGTATGAGGACTTCAACAAGCGCGTTCTGTCCGACAGCTTTCTTGGAACGCTTGCGGCAAAGGTTAACACTGACTCAACTCCGGATGAGCTCTTTACCCTTGAGCCGGAAGGCGTTACCGTAAGCGTAAACTACAACAACGGTTTAAAGATAACCGATACTCTCTATGAAGAAAGCTATCTTGCAAAGCGTGACAAATACTCGGCTTTCCTTGACGGAAATCAGCCGATTGTTGATATTACCACAAGCACCAAAAACGGCAAAACACTCCTGCTTGTAAAGGACTCATATTCGCACTGCGTAGTTCCAATGCTCACAGCACACTATGAGCGAATCATGCTGATTGATTTCAGAAGCGCCCCGCGCGGCATAATGTATTATGCACAGATGCTTGAGATGCAGGGCGAAAGCGTTGACGACATTGTAGTATTCTACAACGCCGAAAACTTCACCAAGGATCGCTACATCTTCAAGCTTATTATGAAATAAAATTTTATGCACCCCAAGAGTAAATTTTGGGGTGCATAGTCTTTTTTAAAAAATGGACTTACTTTTTTAAAAATATTCCTTATTTTAAAATAACTATTGACATTTTTAGAATGTTGTGGTATAAAGTATGTAACATAATATTTTATGTTTAAATTTTCTTTTGTTTTGGAGGTTAGTCCTATGACAAATAAGCAGTTTTTTGAGGGCTCGCTTTTTCTTAACCGAGATTGCGACTGGTGCTCGGACTGGTGGATAGATTCCTCAAGCAAGGAGGCTATGAAAAAGAGCCTTGAATTCGGCTTCTCCACCTATGCAAGTGATTCCATCACCGACGTTTGCTTTAACGTAAACGGTCAGTCATCATATATCCCCACAGAGGTGTTCGACTGGTCGGCTATGTACCACGTAGAATATGCAGAGTCTTATCCCGATTGGGCAAAACGTTATGAGCCATACTATAAATGCTGGGTTGAATACGGTCTTGATCCCGTTCAGCTGTTTATCGATCAGACAAGAAAGAATGGCAGAAGACCTTGGATATCACTCAGAATGAATGACTGTCACAAGCTCCCTGTTTACTCGACGTTCCATCAGGAAGAACAGGCTGCAGGTCACGTTCTCGGCGAGGAATACGGATATTCATGGAACTGCATAGACTACAAATATCCCAGATACCGCGAATATTTGCTTCGCTATATTGAGGAAATCCTTCAGAAGTATGATTTCTTTGGTCTTGAACTCGACTTTTTGCGTGAAGCACGCTGTTTCAGATACAACCACGAAACCGGATATGACAAGATAATGACCGATTTCATCCGTCAGATCAGAGCGCTCACCAAGAAATATGAGGAGCGCGTAGGTCACGAGATCAAGCTCCTTATAAGACTCCCCAGAGATATCAAGACCTGCATGGACTTCGGATTTGACGTTAAGACAATGATCGAGGAAAAGCTCGTTGACGTTATGAATCCCTCTGCGCGATGGGCACCCACAGAGAGCGCTATTCCCGTAAGAGAATGGCTTGAGGCTGCCGGTGACGACATTGCCGTAATCCCCGGCATCGAGGAGCTCAACGGCGTTCAGGACAGAAATGAAAGACTCTTTATGTCCGCTCCCCCTCATTCAAAGGCTTACATTGCTGCGTTCTACGGTCAGGGTGCACCCGGCGCGTATATCTACAATTTCTGGGGTATCAACTGGGTGTGTGACGAGGTAAGAACATTTGACAAGGAGAATGTTCTTAAGGGTCTTCGCAAGTTTATCGTAAACGAGCAGGATCTGTTCGTTCACGACGAAACAAGATACAAGCCCTTCCCGTTCGTATTCGAGGGCGAGAGAGTGTTCCCGATTGAAGTGGGCAAGATCAAAGCTACCGACAAAGTCGATATCATTGTAGATTACATCGGTGACAAGGATAATCTCCCCACTCTCACCGCAAACGATACTATAACCGTAAAGGGTAAGCGCTGCGAGCATGTTACCATAGTCAACCACTACGGCAATCCTTACTCCCAGACCAAGAACATTGTTATCGAATATGACATCAGTGGAATTGAAACGGAATCCACACTTAATCTTAATTTCCATGGTAATGGAACTATCGTATATCTCCAAGCAAATATAGACGCAAGATAAGCGAAACCGCCGTGCGAAAAACGCACGGCGGTTTTTATATTATTTAATCGGCAATATCTGCGCTGAAAACTACAACATCGGATATATCAGCCTTTTTCACTTCAATAACAGCGAACCAATCCGCCATATCATCAGTTCCAACCTCCGGAACCTGTCTTGAAATATTTACTTCAAGCATCCAGTCGGTCTTTTCTACAGATTCAACCGTATGTCTTATAGAACCGCTTCCCTCTTCGATATGCAGAATTATAAGCGCGTTTTCTTCAAAGAACGCCGCGTCATACTTCTCTATTGCCTTTGCAAAGGATATCGCGGAATCGTAGGCCACGTCAAACTGATATCCCTCTCCGACTTCCTGATAAAACCGTGTGAGCTTGTTTGTTCCGTCGAAATAAGCAATCGGGATTATACCTTCCTTTGATGCGGTAATGTCAACAGCATTTTCAAGGAACGGAAGCAGCAGCTCACTGTTTCCGTATCCGTCAGCACGGTAAAACTCTGCACTAAACTCAAGGGGGACAGTTTGCGGCTGTACAACAGCGGAAGTGTCCGTATCACCGCCCTGCTGGGGTGCATCAAACTCAACCATCTTCTTAAACAGCTCAACATTTGCCGTGTGCTCACGCTCCTCCTTTTCGGCTTTGCCTACCTTTGAAACATCGGTAAGACGGCGTATACAGATAAGCGTATCCTCGGGAAGATCGTTTATGCCGTTATAGTGCTTTCCAAAATCGGTTTTTAAGAGAGAAATCGCACAGTCATCGTATGCCGACTCCGGGATTTCGTCAAATATTTCCGAGAGTGGCATGAATATTCCGTTCTCCTTAACCTCGCTGTACATATACGGTGAGAGAAGATATATTTTTATTTCCCCAACGGCGATCTGCTGATAGAATTCGGTCATGGATGTACGAATAAAATTCGCATCGAACACCGCACCCGCATTGGCGGCGGCTTCACGTTCTTCAGGCGAAAGCATTACAATATCGTCAAGAGTTACAATAACCTTGCCGTTTTTGTCGAAGTCGTCGGCTATGTCCTCAACAGCCATTTCCATATATTTCAGATCCTGTACGGCAACAATGCGCGGACCTGCGTACATAATTATAAAGTCATGCTTCTCGCGCGTAATCATCTGCGTTGTGCATACAATCAGCGTAATGGCAGCAACAAGACCGATTATCACATGTATTTTATAGTGATACCAAAAATTCTCCCATTTTTTCTTGAAGTCAGACATTTCGGGCTCATGTCCGGAAGGCAATTTTTCGTTATTCATAACTAAACACCACTCTTTCGCTTATAATTGTACCACACAAAAAACGACAACGCAATAGCGTTGGCGTTATGTTTACAGAAAATTTCGCTTTAATGCCTGAAAACGTAATCATACTTATAATAATCAAGCGGCATGAAAGTGTACCCCTCGGCGATCATATACTCTATCATCTCGCGAAGCAGTCCGACACTCTCGGAAACAGTTTCGTGAAGGAGCAGTATGCGCACATTACCGCAGACCTTGAGCGAATTTTGGAGCGACTCCATGAAAAACTCCTCTTTGGTCTGATCCTCGCGCATATTTACATACCACGCATCGTTGTTGGCACATGACCAATCGTATACCGTGTATCCCTTATCCTTGAGCGCACCGAACAAATCTCCGAAAGTGCCTGGTTTAACCGCGGTACACGTACTTCCACCCGGGAATCTGTACAACCGCTCTCCGGGTATGTATCCAAGTGCGTCGTATACCGCACTCTCCCAAAGCTCAACGTCCGCCGAAATCGCTTCCGGGCTCGCGTATATTTCCCCATACGCATGCGACATGCTGTGACATCCTATCGTGTGTCCCGCATCGGCTATGGCTCTGACACGTTCTGGATATTTGCTTACAAAGTTTCCGACAAGAAAAAACGTTGCCGTAATATCATACTCTGCAAGTATTTCGAGAACTGTATTTGTAAACCTGCCGGGACCGTCGTCGAAGGTCATGTATATTATCTTCGCGCCGGCAGTCACATCCGGAAATTCCTTTGAGCTTACGTCGGAATATTTTGTATCTACTTGGGTAGACGTCGTGTCCTCACCCGTTGTATCCTCTGTACTTGTATCGTAAGCGACAGTCGTTTCCTCGGGGAAATCGGCATCTTCGGCAGCGGTCGTATCCTCAAGTCCGGTCGTTTCGCTTGTCCCTGTTGTTTCTTCAGATTCGGACGTATCCGGCGCATCAACAATCTCTCCGCCGAACACCGGTATGGCATCATCAGAAGTACTTTCTGTGAAATCGGAAGTTTGTATGTCAGTTGTGTCGGTTTGCGTCGAATCTATATTTGATACCGAACAGGATGTAAAAATCAAAGCAAGCATAAGCATGAGAGAGAGAGTCTTTTTCACCGGGATACCACCTTTGTCTGTAAAGTTACTATTATGACGAAAAATTTAGAATTTTGTTCCACGTTTCCGTAAAAAACACGCCGTTTCAAATGAAACGGCGTGCCGTCAGCTTTGTGCTTACTTAAGCTTGATTGCTTCCTTAGCCTTAGCCGCGATGTTAGCAGCGGTAAGACCGTACATTTCAAGCAGCGGAGGAACCTTGCCGGAACGACCGAACTGATCCTCAACACCAACTCTGAGTACCGGTACGGGCTTCGCGCCTGCAACGCACTCGCATACAGCGGAACCGAGACCGCCGATGATGTTGTGCTCTTCAGCAGTAACGATAGCGCCGGTGTCAGCTGCAGCCTTAAGAATAAGGTCAGCGTCGAGAGGCTTGATTGTGTGGATGTTGATAACACGTGCCTTGATGCCGTCAGCGGCGAGAAGCTCACGTGCAGCGAGAGCCTGCTCAACCATAAGACCGGTTGCAACGAGAGTTACATCAGAACCGTCAGCCATTACGATACCCTTGCCAAGCTCGAACTTGTAGTCGTCGCCGAAGAGTGTGGGAACAGCGTAACGTCCGAAGCGCATGTAGCAGGGACCCTCATGCTTGATAGCCGCCTCAACCATTGCGCGAGCCTCAACTGCATCAGCAGGCTGCATAACTACCATGCCGGGAATGGTACGCATAGTACCGAAGTCCTCGAGGCACTGGTGAGTTGCGCCGTCCTCACCAACGGAGATACCGCCGTGAGTTGCGCCGATCTTTACATTGAGGTGAGGATAACCGATTGCGTTGCGAACCTGCTCATAAGCTCTGCCTGCCGCAAACATTGCAAATGTGCTTGCGAACGGAATGAAGCCTGCGGTGGAAAGACCAGCCGCAACAACCATCATATTGCCCTCTGCGATACCGCAGTCGAAAAATCTTTCGGGGAATGCTTTCTTAAAAACGCCTGTCTTGGTAGCCGCCGCAAGGTCTGCGTCGAGAACTACAAGCTTGTCGTATTTTGCGCCGAACTCTGCAAGAGCCGCGCCGTATGCTTCACGAGTAGCTATTTTATCTGCCATTTTCATCTACCTCCATTAGTTCAAGGATGCAATAACAGCATCAAGCTCGGCGATACCCTGCTCATACTGTTCCTGCTTGGGCGCAGCACCGTGCCACGATACGTTGTTTTCCATGTAGGAAACGCCCTTACCCTTAGTGGATTTAGCGATGATAGCGGTAGGCTTGCCCTTGCATGCCTTAGCAGCGTTTACAGCAGCCTCGATCTCATCGAGATTGTGTGCGTCAATACTAACTACGTTCCAGCCGAATGCCGCGAACTTCTCATCAAGAGGAGTGGGATTCATAACGTCTGCAACCGCACCGTCGATCTGAAGACCGTTCCAGTCAACGAAGATCGCGAGATTGTCAAGCTTGTAGTGAGCGCCGAACATTGCAGCCTCCCAAACCTGACCTTCCTCGGTCTCACCGTCGCCGAGAACTGCCCAAACGCGGTTGTTGATACCGTTGAGCTTTGCACCGAGTGCCATACCGCAGGCTGCGGAGATACCCAGTCCGAGAGAACCGGTAGTCATGTCAACACCGGGGATGTGCTTCATATCGGGATGTCCCTGGAGCACGCTGTCGTGCTGACGGAATGTCTTGAGGTCTTCAACCGGGAAAAATCCGCGATGAGCAAGTGCGGAGTAGATACCGGGGGAAGCGTGTCCCTTCGAGAGAACGAAGCGGTCACGGTCAGCCTTCTTGGGATCCTTAGGATCGATGTTCATTTCCTCAAAATAGAGATAAGTAAGAATTTCCGCGATAGAAAGCGATCCACCCGGATGTCCACTTGCCGCAGAATATACAGCGGTAAGTGCGCCGCGGCGAATCTGATAAGCTATACGCGAAAGCTCGGTTTTGCGAGATTCAACCATTTTTATTTCCTCCTCGGAATTATATTTATTCGCGATATGCGTTGTATAAACATACCTAAAATATATTATACACCTACATGCAAGATTTGTCAATAGTAAGTTCCAACAAATAAATGTTTTTTGTTTTACCACCAAGCAGTTTCAAAACCACTGTCCTCGATTATAACGGTTTTTATCGGACGGTATTCCCCGTCAAGAAGTTCCATGTAAAACTCGACCTTTTTCGACGGAATTATACCGGAATAATCAGCGTAAAACTGTACGGTAACAACATTGATTCCATCAATAACTTCTTCCGAAAGAACGGTAAATTCATATCCGCCACCGCCTCTGCCAACCATCTGATAACCGCCGTCGTATTTTTCAATTCCTCTGAAATCTAAAGTATCGCCATCAACGCCGAGATACTTTTCGGCATACTCTCGTATTTCGGCCTCACTTCGCAGTTCTTCATCACCGGCAAGCTTATTGAGCCGCCAGACAATAAAGTCGCAAAGCCCGAACTGACGCCTGTTTTCAGCAGAAATCGGATAAAAATCTCTGTCACTACCGAGCATAAATATATACGACGCAGCAAACTGGAAGTCGCTGCTTTTCTCAGGAAATTCATCATATTTAAAGAAACGTAAAACAAGTCCCTCATCAAAAACGAGCTTGTGAGTTCCGACAGGTAGAAACTCGCTGTTACTCTCCGCAACTTCAATTTCGAGAATTGGGTACGGATTTGTATTCGTTACGTAGAAAATCTCCTCACTTGAAAGCTTGTAGTCGGTGATAACCATTCCGCGAAAACTCTCGTACACCTCCGGTGAAACCGAGCATTCCTTTGCAAAGCTGTCGATGTCGCCCGAAAGGAGTGCAACAATGGCATCATATGTGTGGGACCATGAATGGTGAGGTGGTGTGATTGCTTCCCAATCAGCCTCAGTGGGGAGATTGAAAAGGAGTTCCGGTTCATCGCCATCATCATTTAAATCAGTTGTATCTGCGGTATCTGCGGTATCCGCGGTATCTGTGATATCCGCGGTATCCGCGGTATCTATTTTATCTGCTGTATCTATTGTATCGTTCGTATCGGTCAAATCTGTGGTATCGCCCGTGGTGTTGGAAACATCCGCATTCTCTGTGCCACACGCACAAAAGAGCAGAACAAGCGAAAGCAATAATGCAGTCAAAGCGATGTTTTTTCTCATGATGTTACTCCTTTCATTTCGCCATAAATTTTACAACACAAACCTCCGGTCTGTTGAAGATCCTCACCATGCGCCGTTTGGAAAGTCCGCGCGACACTACGTGTGTGAAGCCGTCATATTCGTAAAAGCCGCCTGCGTGCTTCGGGAAAAATCCCTGATGCGGAGCATAGAAGCCGTTTATAAACGGCGGCAGACGGAACTGTCCGCCGTGTGCGTGACCTGAAAAAGCCACGTCAAAGCCAAGCTCGCGGTAAAGCTCGTATTCCTCTGGGCGGTGTGACAAAAGCAGTGTTAAGCGCTCCTCGACTTTAATGTTGGGATATTCCCTATTCAGTCTGTTGCGCCAATTAACAATATTCGGAGTCTGTCTGTTTCTGTCCTCCTCCATGCGCTCGGAAAAGGTGTTCTTGTGCGGATGCGCACGGTCAAAATAGGGATCGTCCGCGCTTGCCAAAAGTATCTCCTCGCCGTTTACGCTTATTGGGAAGCAAACATCATCTTCCCCGGCGTGATGCCTGTGAAGCAAGTGAACTCCCGTAGCGGTAATCTCCGTGACAAGCTTCTGTGTGTCGGGAATATTGGATTCGTGGTTACCGAGCACCATATACACCGGTGCAATCTTCGCCGCACGCTCAAAAAAGATTCGGGCATTGTTTGTGGAATCCATAATCGGCTCACCGGGTTCAAATATCCTGCCGTCTTCCACCATATCACCCGTTATGAGTATCACATCGGGCTTTTCTGCTTTTATCGCGCGTATCAGCTTTTCCTGCGCCTTACCGAAACAGCTTTCGTGCAGATCACTTATATGCACCGCCGTAAACGGCTTTTTAATTTTGTCAGTGCTCACAGTATACTCCCTGCGAATGAGCCTGCATGAAAGTGCCGCACCTACCAAACCGGCGGTGAGGATAACCGCACCGCCGATAAATATTGAAGTCATATTAATTTTCTCCGTCAATCAAAAGATATATCTCACACACGTCAAACTGTGCGCCGTCCGGAACCGCCGCGCGGTAATCTATCGAAAGCTTTTCAAGAAGCTCAAGATATCCCGTGAATGTTACCATAGCATCGCTGTCGATCAGATATCGCTCATACACTGCTTCATCAAGAGTAACGGTAGCAGCCTGCGTATCGGGAATTATCCCCTCAAAATCGGACTTTCGGCAAACAAGCACCGCAGTATCTGAATCGGTAACTTCAGCTAAAACCGCATCAAGCAGCGAGAAAGCATGTGCCTCGACACCGTAGCCGTCGTTTTCCGAATCCTCTTTTGGAGTGTTCGGCGCAAATCCGGCAAACGAATCGGTTGTGACTGTCACGGTTGTTTTGCCGCCGCGCTGATCATCGGACGAGGTGTCACCGCTCGGTTCTGCGTCGCCCGGAACATTCGGAGAATCAAACATATTTGCATCAATGCGTGCATATTCGCCTGCTTGGGCTTCTGCCATATCAGCCGTATTCATGCCGGCATCGATATATCCTCTGCCAACTACAAGTATCATCAAAGCCGCACAAGCCGCGGTAAGTGCGCCCATCCAAGGCTTAAATCGGAGCGATTTTGTAAGCCTGCCATTCTCCTGCGGCATGTCTGCAATTTTACTCATTACGCTGTCATAAAGTCCCGACGGTACGCTGTATGCCGAATTTTTCACGGAACCGAGCATCTGCCGACAGTCGTCAAGCTCTCGCTTGCAGGCATCACATTCGGCGATATGTGCTTCCAGTCGCAAAACGTCTGCTTCGCACAGCACGCCGTCAACATAGTCAAACATCAGCGCACGAGCTGTGTCACAGTCAAGCGCTTTTGGTTTTAAAATCATCAGAAAATCTATCCTTTCGCGGACAGGGTGAGTCCGCAGTATTCTTTATCATTTGGTTAGACGTAAGTAAAGCTGTTTTTGTTCCCTATATTTATAAAATATTTTTAAAATTTAATTTCCGCGAGCATTGCCCGAAGCTGAGCTCTTGCGCGGTTCAGCCTTGATTTCACGGTCCCTATCTCAAGCCCCGTCATCTCGGCTATCTCCTCATATGAAAATCCGTCAATGTCACGAAGCTCCACAACCTCTCTCGCCTCGGGCGAAAGCCTCGATATAGCCTCGCGCACAGCGTTTACGGTTTCACGCTTCTCGAGCATTCGCTCGGGTGAAGCAAGCACTGTTTCATCGGCAAACTCGACCTCTATCTCATCACCCTCGCCATCAATATGCGTTGGGAACTGTTCGGTTGCCGTCGCCTTGGCGTGGCGCAGAAAATCAAGGCATGCGTTGGTTGAAATTTTATATATCCACGTCGCAAACTTGCAATCACCGCGGTATTTATTAATATTCTTCCAAACCTTGATGAAAATCTCCTGTGAAACGTCAAACGCATCGTCTGCGTTTCCGAGCTTTAAGCGAGCGGTGTTGTACACAAACTTCTCGTACATGCAAAGAAGCTTTCCAAACGCTTCTCTGTCGCCGTTTTTCGCAAGGTCCACAAGCATATTTTCCTCGGGAGTATTAAATTGTGACAAGTTCAAACCGGCATCCCTCCCGCCGTAAGTCATTATCATAAAGCTTAAATAACGCTAAGCAGAACCGCTCTCATTTCTTCACGCGTTGACGCACAGTTGAGCGCACTTCGTGCACCGGAGGCTCCTCTGATGCCTTTAAGATACCACGAAAGCTGTCCCCTGCACTGGAGCACCGCAAGCCTCTCGCCCTTTTCGCTTATTGCCGTATCGAGTTGGCGCAGTGCGGTGTCAATACGCTCCTTGGGTGTCGGCGCGGTGTATTCTTCGCCGTAAAGCGCCGCACGTATTTCGCCAAAGAGCCACGGGTTTCCCATAGCTCCCCTGCCGCACATAACGGCATCACAGCCTGTCCGCTCAAGCATACGCATGGCATCCGCCCCGGTGAAAATCTCACCGTTTGCTATAACGGGAATAGACAGCGCATTCTTTATTCTCGCAATCTCACCAAAGTTTATCGGAGCCGAGAAGCGCCCCTCTCTGGTTCTTCCGTGAACGCAAATCGCGTCTGCACCTGCCGCTTCCATTCGTTTGGCGAAATCCACGCCGATAATGTGCGCCTCATCCCAGCCGATTCGCATTTTTACCGTAACGGGAATGTCGGGCGCAACCGCCTCCACAGCACGCTTCACCTCGCGCACTATCGCCTCGGCAACATCCGGCGTTTTAAGAAGTCCCGAGCCCTCGCCGTTGTTGGCAACCTTGGGCGCCGGACATCCCATATTTATATCTATACTTTTCGGAAGATTTTTCGTTTTACAGTATTTGTACGAGGCTGTGGCTATCTTCTCTGCGGCGTTTGCCATAATAAGCGGCTCACTTCCGAAAATCTGAACGCCCGTCGGCTCATTATCAAACAGCTCGCCAAGCTCGGCGGTTTTTTTATCTTCAAAATGTATCGCCTTCGCCGAAAGCATTTCCGTGAACATAAGCTGGGCACCAAAATCGGCGCAAATTTCTCGGAACGCATGGTCAGTCACACCCGCCATTGGCGCAAGCGCTATTTTATAGTCAAGTTTTTTCATAAAAATCCCTAAAACAAGTATTTATTAAATTTTATCGCAGTAATGTTACAGCAGTGTGAACTAAAAAATTCAAAAGTGTTTATATTATCTGCATAAGCGTTAATATTTTTGCATATTGTTTTGATAAAACAAATCTGAAAGGATGATTATATGTATATCTATACCGTTGTCCCCGGCGACACTCTCGCCGAAATCTCCCGACGCCTGAACATCCCCCAAAGCATCATCGCATCCGCAAACGGACTGCGTGAGCCGTATGCGCTCACCGTGGGACAAGCGCTTCTAATTCAAAGCGGAGCGCGGACATATACCGCACAGCCTGGCGATACGGTTTTTTCGGTTGCCGAGCGGTTCGGGATCAATGCGAACACTCTCTGGCGCTATAACCCTTCCCTCGCCGGCGGCACGGAGATTTACCCTGGTCAAACGCTGGTTGTATATCTGCCGCCGTCGCAAAATCCCGATTTTATTACGACCGGCTACGCCTATCCGTTTATAGACGATACTATCCTTCGCGCCACGCTTCCCTATCTCGATTATCTCGCTATATTCAGCTACGGTTTCCGCGCCAACGGAAGCCTTGTCGCGCTCGATGACAGTGAACTTCTGTCAATCTGCCGTGAGTACGGCACCGCCCCGATGCTTGTACTAACGTCAATCGGAGATGACGGCCGTTTTTCCTCTGAAAGCGTGTCACAGATGCTCGCATCGAGTGCCATTCAAGCAAATCTCATACGCAACATTATAAATACAGCCGTGGCAAAGGGATATCGCGCGGTAAACTCCGATCTCGAATACATACCGCCCGAGTATCGCGAGGAATATAGCGAATTCATACGAAATCTCGCCGATGCACTGCACGCCCGCAATATAACCCTCACGGTTTCGCTCGCCCCCAAAACGTCGGATGAACAGCAGGGGCTTCTCTACGAAGCCATTGACTACGCCGCCCTTGGCGAAGCGGCAGACCGCGTGCTGCTGATGACGTATGAATGGGGATACACCTATTCCGAACCGCGTGCCGTGGCACCTATAAACAACGTTCGCGCGGTAGTTGACTACGCGCTTACCGTTATCCCACCTGAAAAGATCGACCTTGGCATACCAAACTACGGCTATGACTGGAATATCCCATGGGTAGAGGGTACGGCGGCACAGAGTATAGGAAACATAGCCGCACAGGAAATAGCAACCGATCTCGGTGTACCGATCTCGTTTGACAGGACGGCGCAGGCACCGTTTTTCAGGTATTCTGCGCAGGATAGTACCCGTCATGAGGTATGGTTTGAGGATGCGAGGTCAATAGCCGCCAAGGTGGCGCTTGCACGTGAGCGAGGCCTTGGCGGAATCGGTGTATGGCAAATAATGCGCTGGTTCCCACAGCTGTGGCTGACCGTTATGTAAAAGCGTCAGTTTGACCCGTACACCTTCTTAACACATTTTTTAACGATTTCGATATCGTTTTCGGAAACTTCCTCATCAAAGTCACAAAATGTGTTTTCGCTGACGTCCTTACCGGTCAGATGTGCATACCACAAAAGACCTATCGCATATCTGCCAAGACCGTAGCTTGCATGGAACGTATCTCTGTGAATCTTCGGAATTCCGGCGCTCAAAAGCTCCTCAAAAAGAGTTCCCGACTTTATCACATAATCTGCACTTATATCCTCGGCTGCCTTTTTGTAAGCATTCGCCAAATCGTTGTACATATCAATATGACTTGTATATCCGAGCATATCGTTAAGACGCGCACTACCGTCCTCATATGCCCACGTCTGATGAACAACGAGCTTTGTTTTGGGCAGATACGTTCTCACATATTCCGCAAGCTTGTTTATATACGGCTGATACTTATCATAGTACGGCGACTCGTGGCTTGCCTGCTGAAGTGTAACAACGTCCCAGCTTCTGTTGAGCAGTGCCTCCTTGATTGACACCTTAAAATTGATGTTCTGACCGTTCATTTCAAGTATATATGCCTTTTCCTCGCTGAGCATATTTCTGTAATGCAGCGAAAGCGGACATCCGCCGATATAAAGATTAAAGCAGTTAAGCGCTACACCGTCTGCCTTTGCGATATGGTGAAGATATGTTTGTGCGTCCTGCGAAAAGCTGTTTCCGATTGACAATACGTTCATGATGGTTCTCCTTTACACCTCGATTATCTTTGCAAATCCGACATTTCCGTCATAGTCCGTTATCTCAACGCGGACGAACGTGTCATGCGGATGTATTATGTAGCTTGCCTCGTAAAGCGGCGCGTCCTCGGCAAATATGTTGCGAGTTCCCTCCCACGGACGGTTGGTGAAGAAGGTTACGACCTTCATCGGCGTTTCGGAGCGGACGATTATCTCATCACCGTCGCGGCAAACCATGAAGAACGGTCCCTGGGTTGCTATAAATCTGCCGGCGCGAAGTGCATCCATGAGATTTGCTTTATTTAACGGCTTATCTCCGAGGTTTACCATTATGTACGACATTCCAACCTCACCGCTGTGGAAGTGGGTATCATCGTCCGCGATAAGCGGGAGAACATACCCTCTTGCGGCAAGCTCGTCAACAACAAGTCCCGAATACGGGCGGCAATTGCGCGGAAATCCCGAGAGAGAATTGTATATTTCTGTAGCAAAAAGCCCGTGAAAATCCATTATCATGTCATAGGTATTGAGTGACCACGCCGGATGCGCGAGTATCGCCAAACCTCCGTGTGCGTTTATCATTTTAACGGCATCCTGCATCTTTGTGCCGCGCTCAATGTTGGGGTTCTCGTCTGTGCCGATTCCGACGATGTGGAACACTCCGCCAACGCTGTCGTCAGCGCCGTGGTCATACTCGGCGCCTGATAGCACGAGAAGTCCCGACGGATCGTTTTCACATCCCTCGCCGTACTTAAAATGGTCGGTAAGCGCGATGAAATCGTATCCGAGCGAGCGGTACAGCGCCTTGGTGTACGCAGGCGATTTTATGCCGTCCGACACGGTAGTATGTGTGTGAAGATTGCCTTTGTACCATTTATTTCCGTACTTGTCGATGTACATATAAGTGCTCCTTTAGTCTTCCCAAAAATCTTCAAGTGCCCCCATAAGCGCTTCTGCGGACGGCACCAGATATATTTCTTTCATGTGCTCCCGAATCAGCCTCGCATACTGCGGCGTGGCGTATCTGTCATCCACGAGAATACACACGCCCCTGTCAGACTCGGAACGTATAACACGTCCCGCCGCCTGCAAAACTTTGTTTATCGCCGGATAAAGATATGCGTATTCAAATCCCGCTTCGCGTGTCTGTGCAAAATAGTCGGCAATTATGTTGCTCTCAAGATTAAGCCTTGCAAGTCCCGTGCCGACAATAACTGTTCCGATAAGCTTTTCACCGGCAAGGTCTATACTCTCGGAAAAAAGTCCGCCAAGCACAGCAAAGCCGATAAGCTCGCCGCCCTCTTTGAATGAAGAGAGGAATTTTGCCCTCTGCTCCACAGTCATGTCAGGCTTCTGCACTATCATTTTAGCCATTGGGTTATATCTTCGGTACGCCCCGGCAACCTTCATGAGCATTTCATATGACGGAAGAAAAACAAGATAGTTTCCGGGCTTTACACTAACAGTACAGTCGATAGCTTCCACCACGGCATCAAGCGTATACGCTCTGTCCTCGTAGCGAAGCGATATCTTGTTCATTATACCGCAGAAAAGTTGGTTCTTGTCAAAAGGACTCGGCAGTGTGAGCGAGCGCGCATTTTTGCCGCCGAGAACATCCTTGAAGTAGTCCATCGGAGAGAGTGTTGCGGAAAACAGAACCGTGGCGCGGACACGCTTCATTCGCTCATCAAGCATTTTTGAGGGGTCTATGCAAATAACCCTTGCACGAACAAAATCGCCGCGGCGCTCGGATAAATGCCTGAAGGTCTTATCGCTTCGTGCACTTGCATCGGCGAATCTCTTCGCCGCAAATGCTCCCTCGCGAATGTGATGCGAAAGCGTTCGCGCACCAAGGTGAATCTCGTCACCGTTTTCCCCGTTCACACGCAGCCACTGCGTTGCCGCCGAAAAAAACTCACGGCATGCCAGAGTAAGGTCGGCAAACGGCTCCTCCGACAGAAGTGTGCCGCACTCCTCGTCACCGTTCATATATTTGTTCTCGGTGCACTTTTCGCGCAGAGATTCAAATTCCGATACCATGTGCCTTAGCGGTGAATACAGAATAAAATCGTTCTCCGGTATCAGAGGCAGAATGTTTTTATACTCGCTTATCGAAAGCTCCGCCGAATACATCTCACGTGCCCTATCAACAAGGTCGTGCGCTTCATCAACAAGCGCTATATTCTGCGATGCGTCGCAGTCATCGTCGAAAAATCTGCGAAGGAATACGCGCGGGTCAAATAAATAGTTGCAGTCGCAGATTATAATATCGCAGTACATAGCCGCGTCAAGCATCAGCTCATACGGACACACGCAGTATGTCCTCGCCACTGCACTGACGCTCTCATACGTCACGTCGCATCCGCTTGAGAGCAGCGCATACAGCGCTTCGTTTATCCGGTCATAGTGCCCGTTTGAGTACGGGCAGACAGCGCTCGAACAGTCGTGCACTCTATCTTTGCAAAAACAGCATTTTTCTTTTGCCTGAATCACGGCAATGCGCGCCTTGAGTCCGTGTGCGCGCATAAGCTCAAATGCCGCCATTGGAGCTTCGCCAACGGTATTTTTGGGCGTTAAGTAGAATATACGCCGTCCGGCGCCCTCGCCAACGGCTTTGACTGCGCCGTAACACACAGACAGCGTTTTTCCGATACCGGTCGGCGCTTCGACAAACAGACGCTTGCCCTTTCGCACCGCGGCAAATGTTTCGAGGATTATGTCCTGCTGTCCAATGCGGTAATCCTTGTGTGGGAACCTGAGCTTTTTCGCGGACTCGGCAAACGCCGCCCGTCCCTCTGCTTCAAGCTTTGCAAAACGCAGATACTCCGTGAGAAGACCGACAACACGTCCGCGAAGCTCGTCAATACTTCGCACGCTGTCGTGGCATTCGCACTCATATGTATCGGTTGAAACGAATGTGAGGCGCACAGTCATTTTTGAGTAGGAGTTCTGCGCCGCGTACATATATGCATAACACTCCGCCTGCGCCACATATTCGGGATAATCCGATGTGCTTACGGAATGAAGTGATCGTGAGGTGGATTTTATCTCATCGAGAATGGCAGTACCGCCCGTGTCAATAACGCCGTCCGCACGTCCGGACAGGTGAAATGTCACGCCGGTAAGCTCGATGTCACAGCCAAGCGAAACCTCGGGAATATACCCCTCGGGCGCATGTGACTGCACAAGCTTGTGCAGTGCCGTACCCTGCCGCAGCCTTGCAAAACTCACATAAGGTCTGTCAAGACTGCCGACGCGCATAACGAACGCAATAAGCTCGCGCACGGATATATTTATTTCACACATCGACAGCCCTCCCCCATAGTTTAATTATTATCTTTCAGTATACTCCATAAATGTTACATTCGTGTGAACAACTGCACTAAAAAACTTTTAAAAAGTCCTTGAATTCTCCGCATGACTGTGCTATAATCAAATTGGCATAATATTATCGGAGGCTGACCATGAAAAAGCAAAATAAAAAAGTATTAACGTTCGTCCCGCTTGAGAGCGCGGCACTTGGCAGACTTCTTTTTTTCACCTGCCTTTTTACATATGTGTTTCTCTATTTCGGACGCTCCAATTTCTCGGCGGTACTGCCATCACTGATACTCCACGTAGACCCCGAAACCAACCTCGTAACCGGATTCTTTACTGAAAGTCAAGCAGGACTTATAAGCAGCGCATTCTTTATAGTTTACGGTGCCGGACAGTTTATAAACGGGCTTATAGCCGAAAAGTTCCCCCCGTTCGGTCTTATCGGCACTTCCTTCGCACTCGGAACGGCTGCAAACTTCGCAATGTACCTTGCAACGCTCTCCCCCGCACCGAACCTCTATGTGCTTATCCTCGTATGGGCGATAAACGGTTACGCGCAGTCATTTGTATTCACGTCATTTATGCGTATATTTGCCATGATACTCCCCGAAACCCAGCGCAATTCCGCGAGCACGAATATATTTATCGGAGCCGCTCTCGGTCCCGTTTTAGCGCTCTTACTTTCACAGCAGATTCTCCGTGTCAGCGACAACTGGCAGCTTCTCTTCCTTGCCGGAAGCATCGCAATCGGGGTATCGACCGTGTTCTGGTTCATATCCACTCGAAAGATAGCAAAGCTCTCGTATAAATACGTGGAGGTAAGCGAAACAGACGATGAGAAGGCTACCGATAAAACATCTGAAAAACGCCCATCGATGGGACTTTTTGCCCTGCTTATAACCTCCGGTGTTTTGGTTATTACGATTCCCGCATTCATTTTCGCATTTGTAAAAGACGGACTTCAGACATGGGCGCCCGAATACATTGTAAAAATATTCGGTGTCGAAAACTCATTTGCGGTTGGCGTTTCCACGATAATACCGCTTTTCGGAATCGGCGCTTCATTTCTCGGACGATTCGCTTATGAAAAGCTGTTTAACTGCGAAATTAAAACAACGGCGTTCCTCTTTATCGGTGCCGCTATTTCACTCATTTGCGCTGCCGCATTTATGATGAATTCCCTCTGGGGTATGCTCATACTGATTGCTATAGCATTCACTTTCCTTGCCGCCGAAAACACGATGATCATAGGTCTTATCCCTATTCGTTTCGCGCGTCATGGAAGAACAGCAACCATTACGGGTATATTCAACAGCATTGCCTCTGTAGGTCTTGGTTTATCCAGCTATTTTATAGGACTTCTTGCCGAGAATCTCCCGTGGGAAAACGAAATTTACATTTGGAGCACGGTATTTTACGTGCTTGCCGCACTTAGCATTATTGCATTTATAATAAGCCTTGCAGTGGTGCGCCGCTGGACCAATTTCAAAAAATTATAATTATCAAAGTAATGCGTATCCGAAACGGGTACGCATTTTTCTTTGTCATGCAATTTAATGTTGCATTTTTTCACAGGATGTGATATAATAGGTTTAAGTATACATATTTGCAAAGGAATATAAAATCATGTCAGAAAAAATAATCATCCGCGGTGTCGGAATAAATAATGTTACGCTGCCTGAAGCGGCAGATATCTGCAAGGAATATCTTAAAAGCGAGGGCGGCACTGCAAAGGCTGTATTTACTCCCAACAGTGAGATAATACAGTCTTGCGTTGAGGATGAATCGCTGTACTCCGTTATCAATTCGGGAGACCTCGTAATTCCCGACGGAATCGGCGTTGTATACGCGTCGAAAATACTGAAGCGTCCGCTCAAAGCAAAGTGCGCAGGATTTGATCTCGGTCTTGAAATGGTGAAGCACTCAAACGAGAGCGGTGCCAAAATCTTCTTCCTCGGCGGCAAGCCGGGAATCGCCGAAGCGGCACGCGATAAGCTGCTCGAAACATATCCGAATGCCGTATTCGTCGGAACACACGACGGATATTTCAAAAAAGAGGGCGAGGAAAGTGACGCTGTTGTGGCAGAAATAAACGCCGCAAAGCCTGATATTCTCTATGTGTGCCTTGGTGTTCCGGTTCAGGAGAAGTGGATCCTCGCAAACCGTGAAAAGCTTGAAAATGTAAAGCTTTGTCTTGCGCTTGGCGGAAGCCTTGACGGCTACAGCGGCAACGTAAAACGTGCGCCGGATATTTTCATAAAGCTCGGACTCGAATGGTTCTACAGACTAATCTGTCAGCCCTCACGAATCGGAAGAATGATGAAGCTCCCGAAATTCCTCATGGGCGTGATCTGGTTCAAGATCAGAGGAAAACATAAAAACGATACAATGAAAGGGGTCTAAACAATGAACGTCAAACTTCTTACTTATACACCCGATGCCGAAAAGACCATCGCCGCGGCGGCAAAGCTCTGCTACGCCAAGAGCGATATTGACACACTCACCGAAAATCTCACTCCCGAAAAGGTTGAGAGCTTTCTTCACATGCTCGAGGACCTCGGACACGAGTCCCCCGTTGAGCATGCCACATTCACATTCGGAATCGAGGGCGTTTCACGTGCGCTTTTAGCGCAGATAACACGTCACCGTATCGCATCTTTCTCTGTTCAAAGCCAGAGATATGTATCAAAAACCGATTTTTCGTACATAATCCCACCGGAAATAGATGCTCTTCCCGAGGCACGTGAAGAATATATCGCCGCTATGGAAGAAGATGCACGCCACTACGAAAGCCTCAGACAGAAGCTTATGGCACGTCACTATGAAACGAACATAGCCGCAGGCATGTCCGAAGCAGATGCAAAGCGTGCCGCAGAGAAGAAAGCGAACGAGGATGCAAGATTCGTGCTTCCCAACGCCTGTGACACACGTATAATCATGACTATGAACGTGCGCTCACTGCACAATTTCTTCAGACTCCGCTGCTGCACTCGCGCACAGTGGGAGATCCGTGAGCTTGCGATAGCAATGCTGAAGCTTGTTCGTGAGGCTTGTCCGCTTCTGTTTGGTAAGGCCGGACCTGCTTGCCTTTACGGCGCATGTGCCGAGGGCGCTTACACCTGCGGCAAGGCTGCCGAGGTAAGACGCGAACTTCGATGAGAGAGGCAGACAAGCTCGCCATTGGCGAAAATCTTATTTTCGAGGGAATGACATCCATTCGCGCGGTTTTATCTGCGATAGAATCGGGCAAATCCGACCGCAAGATACTCCGCGTACTCGTTGCAAAGAGCCGTCAGAAAGCCCGTGCGAAGGAGCTTTCGTATCTCAAAGCAATGTCCTATAAGCACGGATTTGAGATTTTAACCGTGTCGGACGAAGAGATTGACTCCATTGTGCTCGGTTCAAGTCACGGCGGACTTTTGCTTGAAGCAAGTGCGCGTACAATTTCCACTCTTTGCGCCGAGGATATTACAAAGATCCCCGAAGACGAGCGTTTTTTCGTTATGATTGAAGGCATCGAGGACCCTTATAACTTCGGCTATGCCCTGCGCTCACTCTATGCGGCAGGTGCAAGCGGCGTGATACTCTCCCCCCGAAACTGGATGAGCGTGGCAGGAATCGTCTGCCGCGCATCAGCCGGCGCGTCCGAGCTGTGCGACACATACATCTGCGAAAATCCCGCAGAGTGTGCGAATATAATGAAATCGCTCGGAGTAAAGATAATCTGCGCGGATATGAAAAATTCGGTGTCGATATATGATGCCGATTTAAAAAAGCCGCTGTTTTTAGCCATAGGCGGCGAAAAGCGCGGACTCTCGCGTGAGCTTCTTGACGCGGCGGATTCCGTGATCCGACTTGACTACGGACGCGACTTCCCGGCCGCACTTTCTGCGGCTTCGGCGGCGGCTGTGGCAGGATTTGAGATTCTGCGCCAAAACAGAAGCTGACGTCAAAATTTTATTTTGAAAGGTAACAGTATGTCAACTGCATTATTACTCGAAGGCGGCGGCATGCGCGGCGTTTACACCTGCGGCGTGCTCGATTATTTCATAGATTGCGGTATAAAATTCCCGAAGATTTACGCGGTTTCCGCAGGCGCGGGACATGCCATGAGTTATATTTCGTGGCAAAGAGGACGCGCGGCGCGTGTTGGAACCGAATATGTGGACAACTGGAGATACTGCAGTATCCGAAGCCTTCTGCTCACCGGTGACATGTTCGGCGCGAAATATGTATATGAAACCATTCCGCAGAAGATTGACACCTTCGATTACGATGCGTTTAACAACAGCGAAATGAGGCTCATCGCCGTGTGCACCGATATTGAATCGGGCGAGCCGATATATGTGCCAATTGAAGACGCAAAGCGCGATATGATGTATGTCCGCGCTTCAAGCTCACTTCCCCTTATTTCGCGCACGGTTAAAACACCGCGCGGTAAGCTTCTCGACGGCGGATGCTCCGACTCAATCCCGATACGTCATGCACTCTCGGAAAATGACCGCGTTGTCGCGGTTCTCACACAGCCCGCCGGCTTTGTGAAAGAGCCGAGCAGTTCTATAAAAGCTCTGAAGCTTCGCTATTCAAAATATCCGAAATTCATCGCCGCGAACGAGCACCGTCACGAGGACTACAACGCTTCCCTTGCGATACTTGAGAAAGCCGAGCGTGACGGAAATGCCTTTGTCATACGCCCCACCGAGCCCGCAGGATTTGGCAGAATCGAAAAGGATAAAGCCAAACTCAGGTGGCTCTACGAGCTTGGATACAACAACGCAAAACAAAGCGGTATTGAAAAGTTTCTTGCCACATAATTTTTAATGCAGGAGGTACTCACATGGAAAAGAAATCATTCGGTCAGGCGCTTCGAAATGAGCGCGAACGTCACGGAATGACAGCCGAAGGCTTTTCGGCGGCAATCGGACTTGATTTTGAAAAGTACAGTGCCATAGAGCGCGGCGAGGAGCTCCCCTCTCTTGAACTTGCGCGCGATATTGCTGATGCGCTCGGTGTACCGCTTGACACTCTTACAAAGCACCAGTATGTGTCCGAATACCGTATGAAATGCGAGGACGGCGTCACCGAGGAGGAAAAGGCCGCAATGGAAGCGGCCATGGAGGAGCTTTCCGTGGACAGATACAACCGCGGACGCACGATAATCACAGCTATTCTCATAGTCCACGCCATATTTATCGGACTTAACCTGCTGCTTAATTTCTTCAATCTCGGTACTATAATCGGCGCGGTATTCAATATAGTAATGCTAATCTGCCTTTACAACGGCAAAACATGGGCGAGGGTTGTGTTTATTATCCTCTCCGTAATCGGTATAATTTCCGACATCTGCGTACTTTTAGCCGTCACGGCAACTCCGCTTTTCTACTTTCTGGCGGGCTCGCTTACAATATTCAGAATAGCTTCCTGCATACTTCTGTGCGCAAGCAGCTCCGTTGAAGAATTTTTATACGAGCAAAGCACAAATTAAAAAAATCCCGTGAATCTTCACGGGATTTTTTGTAATCTTTTTTGCGCTCTTTGCATATATCTGCCATATGAAAATATCGGAGGTATGTATGCAAAACTATGAAAGCGTCGGTCGGTTTATGTCGGATGATGCCGTTACTGTACTGACAGTAACCGTTGCCTTCGCGCCGAATATGTCAGAGGGTGTGCGAAGCTTTTATAAATCACTCGCGGATGAGTTTATGGAAACTGCAAAAAAGCGGATATTCCCTCTCGCGCTTAAAGCGTACAGCGAATGTACAGACAGACGAAAAAAGTACCGCTACACGCCTTGGCGTGCCGAGTTTTCGGTTTTGGCATGCGAAAAGAGCTCATACCGCCTGAGCGTTTCATCCGGCGGAGATATTTTAATCGACGAAGTGCACACGTGGAGAGGCGACGGCATAGCAAAAAGAAAAATGATTAAAAACTAACAGATACTGTTGAAATTGTGTGCGATATGCGCTATAATGGATTTACAGTAAACTTTAAGGAGATATTTATGTTAAAGGAATTACTTAAAAATACACGTTCATGCCGCACGTTTGACGAAAGCCGCAAAATAAGCCGCGAGGAGCTTCTCGACATGATCGACTGCGCGAGATTTACACCCTCATCCATGAATCTCCAGCCGCTTTCATACAGACTCGTTTACACAGAGGATGAGCTTGCAAAGGTTCAGCCGCTCACAAAGTGGGCAGGCGCGCTTCCCGAGCTTGAACTGCCGCCAAAGGGACATTATCCGCAGGCATTCATCGTTATATGCCAGGACACCGAAAAATTCCCGCAGAAGCCGTTCAACATTGATGTTGGAATATGCGCCACAGCGATATATCTTCGCGCCGCAGAGCTTGGACTCGCCGGATGCATGCTCGGCTCGTTTAACAGAGATAAGCTCATGTCAGCACTCGCTATGCCGGAAAGTGCAGAACCGCTTCTGGTCATCGCTCTCGGCAAAGCCGATGAAACGCGCGAAACGCTCCCCGCAAAGGACGGTCAGACACGTTATTTCCGCGAAAATGGGATCCATTATGTCCCCAAGCGCGAGCTTGACGACATCATAATTTAGAGAAATCAAACTCGTACTGAATATCAAGAGGAGGCTCGTCGCAGAGGTTTATCACCGTTCTGCCGAGCTTTCTTGCGTAATTGACGGTATAAAGCGTTCCCCCGCCCGATTCACTCGGACGAATCTTATCCTTATCCCAATAGCACACACAGATCGCGCTCTCGTCAACCATAGCGCGGTTACGCATATGCATAACGCCGCCGTGATAATGGTCGGATATCATCTGCGATGAATCCGCTCGCATGAGGATATTGTTAAAAACCTCAACATCACGTGCGCTCCAGCTACGTGTCTGCTCGGGACACGGGAGTATGAGGTGAAGCTTTATATCATATCCTCTCTGCTTTAATTTAAGCACAGTCAGCGCGGCGAGAGTGTCAAACCCAAGCGCACCGCCGGCATAAAAGTCGCTCACACCATACTCGGCAAGATAGCCCACCTCAAACGTGAGCTTATCTATAAGCGAGGACAGCTTGGTGCTGTCTATTGTTCTGTGCCCTGTGAAGCAGCAGGAAGTATCAATGTTTTGTGTCATGGTTGCCCTCTCAAACAAATGTTCTTTTTATATTGTATCACACATTCATTTGTTTGTAAAGAGGTTTTGGGAATTTTTTGTATAAAAATCCGGTTGTACGCGTAAATTTACGGACAAGCGGTGTATTTCTTAAAGCAGATTCACCTGCCGCAATCATCGTAGGGCGGTGGTGAGCCTCCCTTGTGTAAAGGGAGGTGGCACGGCGGACGCCGTGACGGAGGGATTGTAATAAAGCTAAATCTCACCGCAATACAATCCCTCAGTCACCTTCGGTGACAGCTCCCTTTACACAAGGGAGCCTTAGTTTGTGCTCCCCGAAAGTCTGTCTGATTTTCCCAACAACAAGCACTGATTTCGTGGACACAAATCAAAAACGGCTATTTAATGGAATTGCCATTATATAAGTATTTGTAGTTGTAGCTTGTATCTTTAACTACGTATCCGCTTTCATACATGTCATCAATAATCTTTTTTGCTTTCGTATAGCCAATATTAAGTTTTCGTTGCAAAATGGATGTAGAAACCACTTGTTCTTCTTGTACGAGTTTAATTACTTGCGATATAACGGGATCGGTTGATTCGTTGACACAAATTGCTGTGTTTAAATTTTTGCTTACTAACAATTCGTCAATGGAAACTTCAAAAAAGTGTGCCAATACGGGAAGAAGTTCAATATCAGGACAGCATTTTCCCGCCTCCCATTTTGATACAGCTTGATTTGATATATTGAGTTCCTTTGCAAGCTCATCTTGTGTTAATCCTTTTTTCTTTCGTAAAAAGGTAATATTTTCACCTATTCTTATAGACATTAAATAATCCTCTCTTAATAAATTTATTTGTAGCTACGCTTAAATTATATCACCGTTTGAGAAAAAATACAATGACTCATTGGTTTGATTTATGATCTTTCGCCCAACTTATGGTTGGATAAAAGCAAAAACGTACCTGCTATATCGCAGGTACGCCATGCGGTAAATTTTTACTTATTCGACTCCGCAAAAGCCTCGTCTATAGCCTTCTTGATTTCCTGCATTACGTCCTCTCTTACCTTTACGACCTGTCTGTCGTAGGTAACAAGTCCGTTGATCTCGTCCTCGACATCGCTGACTTGGGTGAGAACAGCAGCGGAAAGTCCCTTTTTCGCCATCGGAACGACCTGGGTGAAGTAAAGGTCCTGAATCTCGCGGCTGAAGTGGTCGATATCGGTCATGGTCTTGTAGCCGAATGCCTTATCGAGATTGAAGATGTGTCCCTCGATCTTGCAGGTGTATCCGCCGAACTCGGAGAGCACAGCCGGACGCTTGCCAAACGGGAATTTCGCCTTCTTGAAGTAGATATGCTCACTCTGCACGTCGCTATCCTTCTGCGCAAACCAGCCGGACGTTGCATCCCACACGCGCGTGGAGTCGATAGCCTTCATATCACCGTAGATTCGGTCTGCATCGTACTGTCCCCAACCCTCGTTAAAGAGCGTGTAGTAGCAGATGCAGGGGTGATTGTAGAGGTGGTTTACGGTATCCGCGCAGTGCTTCTCGAATATCTCGCAGTGGCGCTTATTAAAGCGCTTCTTTCTTATCGGCTTATGTCCTATTATATTGGGCAGCAGCGTATCGGCAAAGAAGCTGTAGTGACCGCTGTTGACCATATCCTGGAACACAACCATGCCGTATTTGTCGCAGTAGTAATAGAACGCTTCCGGCTCAACCTTGATATGCTTTCTGAGCATGTTGAAGCCGAGCTTTTTCATTGTCTGTATATCCCACAAAAATCCGTCGGGAGAAGCCGGGAGATAGATTCCGTCACTGAAATATCCCTGGACAAGAAGTCCGTTGAAGAAATACGGCTTGCCGTTGAGGAGGATGCGCTTTTTCTTGCAGGTTATGGTACGGAGCGCGAAATACGAGCGTATTTTATCCTCACCGGATGTCAGCGTGAAATTGTAAAGGTACGGATCCTCGGGCGACCAGAGATGCGGCTCGTCGATTTTTATCTCGCACTTATCGCCCTCAAAGGTGTGGGTAACAATTCCCTTTTCAGTTTCGATTTCCACCGTCTTTTTTGTCTTTCCGCCGACAGTTTCGATAGTAATTGTGTCAAGCGTGGGAGTCAGGCGAATGGAGCTTATGTACTGCTTCGGTACGCTTTCAAGCCATACAGTCTGCCAGATTCCGCTGATAGGTGTATACCACATACCGCCGCGCTTTTTCCACTGCTTGCCGTACGGAATATCGAGATCAAGCTCGTCGGCAACCTCAACGGTGATAACATTTTCATCTGCAAGATATTTTGTGATATCGTATTCAAACGGCAGATATCCGCCGACATGCTGCTTGAAATTGTGTCCGTTCACATTGACATTCGCAATCTGGTCAACCGCTCCGAAATGAAGCAGTACATGTCCGATATTAAAGCCCTCGGGGAGCGTAAAATTGCAAGTATAAACCCACTTTTCACCCTCATCGAGAGTTCTTCTTATACCCGAAAGGCGTGTTTCGGGAGCAAACGGCATAGCGATTCCGCCAAGGGGCGTTACACTCTCACCGGATTTGACGGCAAGACGCCAATCCTTATCAAGCGGAATGTAGGAATCTCTCACCATCTGCGGGCGAGGATAGATACTCCATGTGTTCTCAGAATTTTCAAAAGGCGTTACAAGATCGCAAAGACGTGGTCCGTTAGTCTGACTCATAATATTTTCCCTTTCATAAAAAAAGCTTATAGCCCTGTGGCTTTTGTTAACTTAATTATATTGCTTTAAGGGACATTTTTCAAGGCATTTTTACAAAGGTTAACCTTTTATTTACAATAATTGATGTATCATGCGGGATACTGATATATTCTGCTTTTTATTTAGAATCTAAAAAACGCCTCGCGCAAACAAAGTGCACGAGGCGAATTTAGTATATTTACCTTATCTGTTGTTGATCATCTTGGTAAGCTCAACGGGCTCAACGATCTTGCCGTCCTTGTAAACTCTCATGTTACCGGAAGCGATCTCGTCAATGAGGATAACCTCGCCGTTGTTGTAGCCAAACTCAAACTTGATGTCCCAAAGGTCAAGGCCGATGCTCTTAAGGTCATCAGCAACGATCTTTGTAATCTTGAGTGTCTGCTCCTTCATGGACTCGAACATAGCAGGAGTCATAACTTTAAGAGCCGCAAGACCCTCGCCGGTTACCAGCGGGTCGCCCTTCTCGTCATTCTTGAAGGTGCACTCAACATAGCCGCACTCAAGAGGTGTGCCGTCCTTGATATACTCGCCGTATCTGCGAACAAAGCTGCCGGTTGCAACAAGACGGCAGATTACCTCAAGACCGTTACCGCCCTGAGCCTTACCGAAGCACTCAGCGGGAAGCACTTCCATGGTTGCCTCGTCAACGTCTGCGCTTACATAATGTGTTTTGTTGCCTGCCTTCTTAAGCAGCTCAAAATAGTGTACAGAGGAGATAAGGTTAGCCTTACCGATACCCTCGATGGTGAGTCCTACAGAGTTTTCGCCGGGATCGAACACGCCGTCTTTACCGGTGCAGTCATCCTTGAATTTGAGAAGAACATTGCCGTTGTCAAGAGCATAAACGTCTTTGGTTTTGCCTTCATAAAGCTTTTTCATGGTCAGTACTCCTTATATATTATCACGTTAGTGACTATTATCACGGATACTATTATACCATATCCGCTCGCAAATTTCAATAGAAAATTTTGATTTTCACCGCTCTTTTGTCATTTTTTTGCAATTTATTCAAAAACCGTATCTCGCACTTCCCTCTATACCGACAACCTGACAGTATCTTATGCATATACTTGCAAAATATCCAAAAAACATCCGTTTGAGCATAAATTTTTTTCGAAAGTTTCTGTGAAAAATTTGCGTGAAAATATTGAAAAAGCCGAAGATATATGATATAATATATAATTGGTATGATTGCGGTGATATTTTCACCAAGCTTTATGGATCATATTAAAGGAGATATAAATTATGAGTCGTATGATTGGTACTGTATCCAGAGGCGTCAGAGCGCCCATTATCAGAAACGGTGATGACATCGTTGCTATAGTGGCAGATTCCGTTCTCGAGGCACAGAAGGATGCCGGTTTTGAATTTCACGATCGTGATATCGTTGCTATGACCGAAGCTATTGTTGCAAGAGCTCAGGGCAACTACGCAACTGTTGACGATATCGCAACAGATATCAAGGCAAAGTTTGGTGGCGGCACCGTTGGTGTTATATTCCCCATTCTCAGCCGTAACCGTTTCGCTATATGCCTTCGCGGCATTGCAAAGGGCGCAAAGAAGATCGTCCTTATGCTCTCCTATCCGTCCGATGAAGTCGGCAACCATTTAGTATCTCTCGACGCTCTTGACGAAAAGGGTGTTGATCCCTTCAAGGATGTTCTCGACCTTAAGAAATACCGTGAGCTTTTCGGCTATGAGAAGCACAGATTCACCGGTGTTGACTACGTTGAATACTACGAGGAGCTCATCCGCGGATGCGGTGCCGAATGTGAGATCATATTCGCAAACAATCCCAGAGCGATCCTCGATTACACCAAGAACGTACTCTGTTGCGATATCCACACACGTGCGCGTACAAAGCGTCTTCTCAAAGCAGCAGGCGGCGAGATCATACTCGGTCTTGACGATATCCTTACAGAGTCTATAAACGGAAGCGGATTCAACGCTGACTACGGTCTTCTCGGCTCCAACAAGGCAACCGAGGATCAGGTTAAGCTCTTCCCGCGTGACTGCCAGCCCGTTGTTGACGCTATCCAGAAGCGTCTTCTTGATGCAACCGGCAAGCGTATCGAGGTTATGGTATACGGCGACGGCGCGTTCAAGGATCCCGTCGGAAAGATTTGGGAGCTTGCAGACCCGGTAGTTGCTCCTGCATACACAAGCGGACTTGAGGGAACTCCCAACGAGCTCAAGCTTAAGTACCTTGCAGACAACGATTTCGCTGATCTCTCCGGCGATGCACTCAAGGAAGCGATCAAGACAAAGATTACCGAAAAAGACGGTAACCTCGTTGGTAAGATGGCATCCGAGGGTACCACTCCCCGTCAGCTCACCGACCTTATAGGTTCGCTCTGCGACCTGACTTCCGGTTCCGGCGACAAGGGTACTCCGATCGTATTCATCCAGGGTTATTTCGACAACTACACCACTGAATAATAGTAAAGAACACCGGTTTAACCGGTGTTCTTTTGTATACAAAAAATGCCCCCGAAAGCCTGAAGCTTTCGGGGGCTGATTTTATCTGTTTTGATTACTGAACGTCCACCGCAACTGCGAAATGTTCGATCTGTGTATTTCCTGCACCGTATCCACCCTTGAACTCGGCAACGACATAACCGTCGCCTCTTGTTATCTCGGGAAGCTCATAGCAAAGAACCTTCTCGTTTTCGGGATCAGCACCGATATATGTGCATTCCTGAGAGTTTACATACACAACAGGAGTAGCACTCGGAACAGCATTTACCTCAACAAGGAGTGTAACCTTTGCGTCCTCGGGGATGTTACCCATGGGAACACGGAGCGTTGCCCAGCTGGAAGCGTTGAACACCTTGGGAAGATATGCTACATTGTTTGCCCATTCGGGAGTAAAGTTATTGTATGTAAGGACGTGCAGACGGTCAACCTTCATAACGGTTTCATAAGAACCGATGATCTTGAGAAGTTCAGGCGCAACCCAATCGCCAACGGAAATCTTATCTGCGCCCTGTGCAATGTAGTTTGCCGCATCGCCGGCAAGCGTTTCTGCGGTCTGAGGATATCCCTCTGCCTTCTCGGTATGCTTGATAATCTGCGAGATTACAGGCACAAGCTTCACACCGTACGGGTCGGTAAGCGAGGTCCAAAGACGTACCGGAATATCGGTATTGTTGAAGTCGGAGCCGGAATAGGGAGCTACAACGTCAACATACTTCTTGGAAACCCATTCGCCTATATCAACACCGTGATTGTAGCAAGCGTTGATATCGGAAGGAACGAGAACCGCAAGCTTAAGCGTGCCCTTGGCATCGATCTTCTCTCTTACCTTTATAAGAAACTCGTTCAATATAGCAAGATTGTTATATTCGCCGCCCATCTCATGCTCGGCTGTACAGAAGTTAAGCTCAATGCCGTATACACCGTCTGCAGCAATTGCCGCGTTAACAGCCCAAAGCTCTGTTTCATCTGCCTTTACGACATCGAGAGTGAGCCATACTCTGAGATCATTTCCGTAGAGAATTTCATGAATCTTATTCGACATATCCGCCGGAATTATAAGGTCACTAACCTGTGTCCCCTCCAAAGCTCTTTCCTCGGGAACGGTGGATGTACGAAGTGCGATTCCCTGCACGCCTTCATAGGTTTCTTCGGGACGTGTGTAAGGGTTCTCCTCGGGAACGTAATCCGATGTGGTATCGTCGCCGGAAGTATCGTCGGCAGAGGTATCAACTACGGTATCCGTGCCGGTGTCGGTGGTGTCAGGATTGTCGGTGTTATTACCGCATCCTGCAAAAACGGTAAGCGTGATAAGTCCTGCAAGAATCAGGGAAATTACATTGATTTTTTTCATAAGTAACCGAAGCTTTCGGGGCTGAAGATACAGCCGCAGAAAAGCATTTCCTTTCTCGCCGTTTCGGCGCGGTTGTCTTAAATCTTCACGCAGTTTGTCACGCCTGCCGGCGGCAGATGTGACACCGATGAAAACTCACACTTTAATTGTATCATAAACATCTGCATTTGTCAATCGCCGCATGAATATTTTTCTAAATCATCCGACAAAAAACAGTGCAGACAAATTTGCCTGCACTGTAGGTATTATTAAATTCAGACTTCTCCGACAAGCATGGACATGTCGTACATTCCCGCAGGCTTGCCGACAACGTATGCCGCCGCGCGAAGCGCGCCTCTCGCGAAAACGTCACGCGATGCCGCACTGTGGCTGAGCGTTACAATCTCGTCCGCACCGCAGAACATTACGTCATGCTCGCCAACGATCGTACCGCCGCGCACTGCGCTGATACCGATCTCGTTCTTTCTTCTCGCTTCACGTCTTGACTGACGCTCGTAGGTATACTCCGCATCATACTCAACTGTATCCGCAATGGCGTCCGCTATCATGAGAGCAGTGCCGCTCGGAGCGTCAAGCTTTTTGTTGTGATGCTTTTCGATGATCTCGATATCGAAATCCTCGCCGAGTATCGCCGCCGCACGCTTTGCCAGCTCGATAACAAGATTGATTCCCACAGACATATTGCGCGAGAAAAACACGGGAATCTTCTCTGCCGCCGCACGCATCATCGCCGTCTCTTCCTCTGTGTGACCGGTTGTGCAGATGACAACGGGGATATTCTTCTTCACTGCAAACTCGAGCAGCTTCTGCGTTGCCGAATGGTGAGAGAAATCAATTATCGCGTCAATCTCCACGTTAACATCGTCCGGGTTCTGAAATATCGGTATGGTATCCACAGCAGGAACTATATCAAGTCCTGCAACGATTTTATATTCAGCGCTTGACTCTGCCGCCGCACGTGTTGCCTTACCCATACGTCCCGCGACACCGGAAAACAGTATTCTTGTTTCTTTCATTCTAAACTTCCTGCCTTCTTAATTTCAGATAAGCTTGTATTCCTTAAGTACAGCCGCAAGCTTTTCCTTGTTCGAGGGCTCCATTTCGCAAAGCGGCAGGCGCATCTCCTCGGAGCATAAGCCCATCATTGCCATAGCGGTCTTGACGGGAATGGGATTTACCTCGCAGAACAGCGAATTTGCAAGCTTGAGAAGCTTCAGCTGAAGCTCTGCAGACTCGCGAGCCTTACCCTCGAACCAAAGGCGACAGATGTCGTGTGTTTCCTTGGGAACAACATTGGAAAGCACGGAGATAACGCCCTTTCCACCAAGGGAAAGTAACGGAACGATCTGGTCATCGTTACCGCTGTAGATGTCAAGCACATCTCCAAGCTCTGCGGCAATTTCAGCGATAGCGCTTATGTTTCCGCTTGCCTCTTTGGTTGCCACAATACGCTCATGCTTTGCAAGCTCACGGTATACGGGAAGCGATATGTTGCATCCGGTACGCGAGGGTACGTTGTAGAGGACGATCGGCTTATCTGTTGCATCCGCAACTGCGAGGAAGCTTTTGATAAGTCCCTTGGGTGTTGCCTTGTTGTAGTAAGGTGTTACGAGCAGAAGAGCGTCCGCTCCAACGTCACACGCATACTTTGAAAGATCTATGGCATAGTCGGTATCGTTCGAGCCTGTGCCGGCAATTACGGGAACGCGTCCCGCTACCTTTTCAACACAGTATCTGATACATTCGCGGTGCTCCTCATCGGTGAGCGTTGATGCTTCGCCGGTGGTACCGCAAATAACGATAGCATCGGTAGAGCCTGCGATCTGATGCTCAATAAGCGCTCCGAGGTGTTCGTAGTTGACCTGATTGTTTGTAAAGGGGGTAACGATGGCGACCGCCGCGCCGGTGAATACGGTATTCTTCTCTGACATAATAAACACCTTGTCTTTGCACAGCAAAGACTTCCTTTCAAATTTTTCTGGAAAGCGGGAAATTATGTACAATTCCCCCGGCAGAATCCTGCCGCTTGTTGATACAGAGTGAGAAATTTCACGTTAAGTGTAAAAAAAACAAAAAACCGGTTGAAAACCGGCTATCTATGTACTATAATATATACGTACACTTTTGTACGCATAAACTAATACATTAAGATAGCACTCCATCACGGTGAATGATGACAGTTCTCCAGATGTTCTCCCAAAGAACCAGAAAAGCCAAGCTTCGCCGAAAGGCTTATCTTCGGCAATCCGCGCCTTTTGACAGCGCTCAAACGGCGGCGAAGCCTCGCGCTGGTTACTAATCGTGGAATGCGCCTCTATCATAATATTTCTCTGATATTATGATACCACATTTATGACGAGTTGTCAAACCCCTACTATATAAATTTTTTCAAATTCAAGGAGCATATTTTTGTGCAATGATTACAAACGAACGCATTAACACCACTCTCACCACAAAGGATTTCTACTACGATCTCCCCGAAAGACTCATCGCACAGCACCCGAGCGACGTGCGCGATCAGTCCCGACTTCTCACTATAAACCGCAAAACCGGTGAGCTGTCGCACGAAAGATTTTTTAACATTATCGACAAGTTAAATCCCGGAGATGTGCTTGTTATAAACAACTCCAAGGTTATTCCGGCACGCCTTTACGGCGTTAAGGAAGGCACCGGTGCCGAGATCGAATTTGTACTTCTGCGCCAGCATGAGCTTGACTCATGGGAGGTCATGGTCCGTCCGGGAAGACGTGTAAAGCCCGGTGGTGTCATTATATTCGGTGACGGTCTTCTTCGTGCAGAGGTTAACGAAATTTTAGAGGGCGGCAACCGTATGGTGAAGTTCATATACGATCACACCACGGGCAGCATATACGACCTGCTCGACAAAATCGGTAGCATGCCCCTGCCCCCGTATATCACCGAAAGACTTTCCGACAAGAGCCGCTATCAAACCGTTTACGCAAAGACCGAAGGCTCCGCCGCCGCACCGACTGCGGGACTTCATTTCACCGAAGAATTGCTCGAAAAGATCCGTGCCAAGGGCGTAGCAATAGCGCCGGTAATGCTCCACGTGGGACTCGGAACATTCCGTCCCGTTAAAGTGGATTCCCTTACAGAGCACGTTATGCACTCGGAATATTTCTCGGTGTCCGAGGAATCGGCAAAGCTCATCAACGAGCGCCGCGCGGCAGGCGGACGCATCATCGCTGTGGGCACAACATCCTGCCGCACACTCGAATCTGTAACGGACGAAAACGGCACCGTTCACGCAATGCACGGCGACACGGGAATTTTCATTTATCCCGGCTACAAATTCAAGGCTGTGGACGCACTTATCACCAATTTCCATCTGCCCGAAAGCACACTTTTAATGCTCGTTTCTGCATTCTCAAGCCGCGAGATTATGCTGAATGCTTACGAAACCGCAATCAAGGAAGATTACCGCTTCTTCTCCTTTGGCGATGCGTGCTTCATCTATTAATTTTCCCGGAGAAAACAATGTCTGATATTAAAGAAACTCAGAAAAAGCCGCGTGTCATCGCCGTCGTTGGACCAACAGCGTCGGGTAAGACCGCGCTGTCGATAGAGCTTGCAAAGATGTATAACGGCGAGATTATCTCCTGCGACTCCATGCAGATCTACCGCGGTATGGATATAGGCACCGCAAAGCCGACAGAGGACGAAAAGTGCGGGATTCCTCACCACATGATCGACATAATCGAGCCGTGCGAAACGTTCTCGGCGGCTGACTATGCGCCCCTTGCAAAAGCCGCTGCTGATGACATAATCTCACGAGGCAAAATGCCGATTTTCTGCGGTGGCACGGGACTTTATCTCGATGCAGTTTTGAAAGCGAACGACTACGCTGATGTGGACACCGATCCTAATTTGCGCGCATCGCTTATGGCAGATGCCGAACGTTTTGGAGCGCACGAAATGTGGTTGAAGCTTCAAACTGTTGACCCTGAAGCCGCCGACGCAATTCACGAAAACAACGTCAAGCGCGTTGTGCGTGCACTTGAATTATACCTCTCAAGCGGCATTACAAAAACCGAATGGGATAAGCGCTCAAGACTCCGTCCCACGCCTTACGATTCGATTGTTATCGCGCTTGAACGCGAACGCGAGCAGATGTATGAGCGCATAGATATGCGTGTGGATATCATGATGCAGCAAGGACTTGAGGGCGAGGTTCGTTCGCTTATAGAATCGGGACGTCTTCCCCGTTCCTCCACTGCGGCGCAGGCTATCGGTTATAAAGAGTTCATTGACTACATCGACGGCAACGCCACACTCGCAGAGTCAGTCGAGAGGATAAAGCAGTCCACGCGACGCTATGCAAAGCGCCAGCTTACGTGGTTCAGACGCGACCCGGGCGTAAATTGGATAAATGCGGATGCAAATTTTAAAGATATTGTAAACAATGCAGGAAAGCTATTAACTTAACAGAAATTTTGTGATATAATATATAGGTAGTGCATATAGTATGCCCTACTCATGTTTCACACCCGAAAAAATACAGCACAAAGGGTTTTCAGGATGCAAAAAACTACAGAAAAACGAAATAGTAATCCGCTTGGCGGCTTTCTCGGATATCTGCTGTCCATCATCCTTTCGGCAACCGTCATAATCTACCTCGGATACCATTTTTTAAGCGGATTCGGCGATGAACTCAACACAGAGTTTGCTCTTATGATAACGGAAAATGACGTCACTGAATTTGATGCGTATGTTTTCAGAAATGAAACCGTTGTATACGCTTCCAACGCCGGCGGAGTAGGTTATGTCTTCCCCGACGGAACAAAAGTGAGTTCCGGCGCGGATATCGCTCAGATTTACGGATCTGTCGGACACAATGAGGAAACCAGAAACGAGATAATAGCGATAGACCGGGAAATAGAACTGCTCACGCAGAGTAATTCAACCGACGGTCTTGCGGCATCTGATACGCAGACCATAGACAACCGCATCTACAGCTATTACATAACAATACGAAGAAGCGCCGAACAAGGTGTCTATACGAGCCTTCCAAAGCGCCGGGATGAATTTCTGACGCTCATCAACAAACGACAGGTTATCACAGGAAAAGTACAAAACTACAATTCCGTAATTGAAGATTTACAGCACCAGCGCGAATATCTGACTGCAGGTCTTGATTCCGTAAATGAAACGGTAACAGCGCCGGCAACCGGATTTTTCTATTCTTCTCTTGACGGATATGAATCCGTGTTCACGCCGGATGCACTGACGGGACTCACACTTGACCGGTTTGATTCTATGGTGCAAACAGAACCGCGCAGTTATTCCGCAAGCGCAATCGGAAAAATCGCTACCGATTTTCGCTGGTACATCGCGATGGAAGCCGACCGCGAAGATCTTCGTTACTACCAGGAAGGTTACAGTTATCGTGTGATCTTCCCCTACAATAACGATACCCAGCTCACAATGAAGCTTTCGGATATTGTATCTCATGACGGAAGCAAGCGAATCCTGCTCGTTTTCACCTCTCATGAAATTCCCGATGACTTTTCATTTCTTCGCATGCAGACAGTCAAGGTCGTACGCAACTCCTACACCGGTTATAAAGTTCCGATATCGTCCGTCCGTCTTATGGATGGTCAAAAGGGAGTTTTCATTCTCGTCGGTAAAACGGTCGAATTCAGATATATAGACATCATACTCGAATGTGACGGATACTACATCGTCGCACCGAGAGATCCTCAAAACGATCCTGACTTCGCAAAAAAGCTGGGGCTATACGATGTTATCATAACCGGCGGACGAAATCTTTACGTCGGCAAGATCATATCGTAGCAAAGGAAGGTCAGAATGGATATACAAAACACAAGAAGCTTTAACTATTCACTGATAGCCGAGCGCGTTAAAGAAGCACGCGAGGAGATCAAGCGTCTTTGCGGCGAACGCGATGTTAAACTGCTCGCCGTGACCAAAACCGTTCCGGTAGATGTTATCAACTATGCTATCGACGAACTCGGCATCACAGCAATCGGCGAAAACAGAGTTCAGGAGCTTCTGGAAAAATATGAACATTTGCACACCCCGAAGAGCGGCAAACTTGACATTCATTTAATCGGTTCTCTACAAACCAATAAGGTTAAGTACATAATCGACAAGGTGGATATGATCGAGTCTGTGGACAGTGTGAAGCTCGCCGCGGAAATTGATAAGCAGGCAAAAAAACATTCGCTTGTCATGGATATCCTCGTTGAGGTCAACATCGGTCATGAAGAGCAAAAGGGCGGAGTTATGCCGGAAGACCTTGAGCGCTTTATAGACGAAATTTACTCTTTTTCAGGCATTCGGCTGCGTGGACTGATGACCATAGCACCGAAATGTGAAGAAAAAAGCGAATATTTAAAATTTTTTGAAAAAACTTATCAATATTTTATTGACATTTCGCAAAAAAAGCGGCATAATATAGAGGGGGAGTTTTTCAACATCCTCTCAATGGGTATGAGCCAAAGCTTTAAGGAGGCCGTTATCGCGGGTTCCAACGAAGTCAGACTCGGTTCTGTCCTGTTCGGAGAACGCTCATATCCCCAAACCAAGTAAAAAATAATTGTTTACATAAAATAATGGAGGTACTAAACCATGGGATTCATTGATAAGATCAAAAGCACCATTAACCCTAACGACGACGCTGATTACGGTATTCAGGACGAATACACAGATCAGATTACCAGCGATTTCAACACTGCACCGTATCAGCCTCAGCAGAACCAGCAGTACACCCAGTCCTATCAGCCTCAGTATCAGAACGATCAGTATATGCCTCAGGATGACGGCATGCAGGTAAGCGGAAGCGCACTTGAGCTTAAGGTTGTTAAGCCTGAACGTTTCGACAACGCTCCCCAGATTGCAAATCACCTTCTCAACCGCCGCACCGTTGTACTCAACCTTGAATCTACAAACAAGGAAACCGCTCGCCGCCTTCTCGACTTTTTGTCCGGCGTAGTGTTCTCCCTCAACGGAAACATCAAGAGAGTTGCTAACAATACATACGTTATCGCTCCCTGCAACGTTGACGTATCTGACGGACCTATCCAGGATAAGCAGAGAAAGAACGTTGACGACTATTACGAAAACGAAGTTTGATTTATAAAAAAACCCGACGGCGGAGGAAACTCCCCGCCGTCGGCTTTTTAGTTATAATTACGGAGATCTTTTCAAAGTGACCGGTTTAACTTATGTACTCATAAGTATCGTCAGAATCTTTTTAACGGCAATCGAAGCACTTATGCTCATACGCGCCATTCTCTCCTGGCTTCCGGTGGACGAGGATTCACCGATCGGCTATTTTGTCTACATGATGACCGAGCCGCTTGTCATGCCGGTAAGAATTGTGCTTGAACGCTTTGATTCCATAAGAAGTTTGCCTATCGATATTTCTTTTTTCGTTGCATTTTTGCTTCTGTCCGCCATTCAAATGGCGCTTTAGTATTTTTTAGTATGGCTATAGACATGTCATCAATGCTCACAGATGAAGAACAGCTTCTTTTGAAGCGGTGCGATGAGCTCTATTCGCGTGCCGACAACGGAGTTGTATGCTTCTCGGATTTTCTTAATCTGCGTGAGCGTTTTATAATCGAAAACCATCGGCGTATTTTCTTTACGGATGATGATTCGTCGCCTCTCTGTGTCTTCTATGGCGGATATCCGAGTGCGGAACGCACAATGCTTTATTTCTTTCCGTCATACACAAGATACTCGGTATCGGATCCGTCCAATGTTATATCCGAGCTTTCGGACGAGTTTGACGGCACATTAGTCCCCATCAGAATAAAAACAAGCGGTTATGTCCGCCTCGCACATCGTGATTTTCTCGGTTCGCTCATAGGTCTTGGCATTGACCGCAGTGCTCTTGGCGACATCATCACCGATGACGACGGAGCTGTTATTTTTGCTCTGCCGAGCGTTGCAAGACTCATTGAGTCCGAGCTCACCTACATTGGCAGAGATAAAGTTAAGATCTGCCCTGCTAAGCTTCCCGACGGATTTGATCATCAGCGGGAGTTTAAAACAGTAAGCGGCACGGTCGCATCGCCAAGACTTGATGCCGTAGTATCGGAAATCGCAGCAATATCACGCGAGGGTGCAAAGCTGCTCATTTCCCAGGGACTCGTTGAACACAATCACTTCACCGCCACCCATCCCGACCGCGAGGTAACGGGCGGCGACATAATTTCAATACGCAAAACAAGCGGCACAAAAGGCGGAAAGTTTATCATCGACAAGATCGACGAGCTTTCTTCCAAAGGGCGCATACGTCTGTCTGCTCGCCGCTATATATAAAAGCCAGGAAAATAAAATTAAATGAAAGGGTGTTAATTATGCTTCCTCCGCACGAACTGAAAAACAAAGCTTTTACAAAGTCCATGCGCGGATACAACCCCGTTGAGGTTGACGAGTATATCGATTTTCTCATCCAGAAATACACAGAGCTTTACCGCGAAAATGACGAGCTTGAGCGCAAGCTCAGAGCCGCAGTAACACACCTTGACGAGCTCAAGGGTGACGAGGACTCTATCAGAAGCACACTCATCGACGCAAAGCGCGCAGCAAACAAGATCAAAGCAGATGCAGAGGATCGCGCAGAGGCTATCGTGAGAAGCGCGAAGTCCTCCTGTAACGCTATTCTTTCCGACTTCAACCGCAAGATTGAACTCGGTCGCGAAACCATGGCGCTTCTCCAGCGTGATGTATTCGACTTAAAGCGCGAGCTTTTTGAGCGTTACAGCGATCATATTCAGTATATCGAGAAGCTTACTGAAGATATTAAAGACGCTGACATTCCCGAAACAAGTGAGCTTCGCAAGAAGGCAGTTAACGAGCTCAAGTCAAGTATCGCAAACACATATCAGAGCGCTCCGGTAAGCGAGCCTGAAATCGCCGATGATGTCGAGGATG
>JAZTXD010000125.1:0-1074 GCA_045636265.1 Candidatus Flemingiibacterium sp. | reverse complement strand
GGTTCTTGCCGTACATGTCGGGGAGGGGAAGTGCTTGTGCTTTATCGTAGAGTGCAACCACCGTGACGATCGCGTTCGGGCGAGCGCACTCCCACGCAAGTTGGAACGTAGAATCTGCACCCGCTACCTCAAGCACCACGTCCGCACCGCCGTGATCGCTGTTCTCGCGAACAAAATCAAGGCATTCGTCGGGCGTAACGGTCAACACATTGGGATAGTGTTCGTTGACAAACTTGATGCGGTTCTCGTCCTTCTCACAAACGATAATACGCTTTGGATTTTTCAGCATCACGCAAAGAAGTGTACAGATGCCCGTGGGACCTGCACCGATGATGAGAACGGTATCGTCCTCGGTGATCTCGGAGATCTTCGCTGCCCAATAGCCCGTAGCGAGAACGTCGCCCACAAGCAAGGCTTGTCTGTCGGTCACAGTATCGGGAATCTTGTTCAGTCCCTGATCCGCAAACGGCACGCGAACGTACTCTGCCTGACCGCCATCGATGCGGCAACCGAGTGCCCAACCGCCGTTTTTGTCGGTGCAGTTGTTGACGAATCCCTTTTTGCAGAAGAAGCACTCGCCGCAGAAGGTTTCCACGTTGACCGTAACTCGGTCGCCGGGCTTGGTGTGGGTGACAGCCGCACCGACCTCCTCCACGATACCGACCATCTCGTGGCCGACCGTGATTCCTTCCACCGCTCTCGGCACACTGCCGTGCTTGATATGCAGATCGCTTGAGCAGATACTAGCAAGGGTGACACGAACAATGGCATCACGCTCGTGCTGTATGACAGGTCTGGGCTTTTCGACCAAGCCGAATGTTCCTTTTGATATGTATGTATAGGTTAACATGATGATCTCCTTATCCTTGATATCTTATTATACCATATTTTTCATAATTTATCAACCGCAGTACGCAAACATGCAAATTCTATGTTGAAATGTTCTCATGTTTGTGGTATAATGTAACCACAAGCCCCGGCTTGAATATTTTTTCGGAGTGTGCTGTTTGAAAAACACCAACCTTTTGGAGATTGTACTGTAAACGAGAGGTTTGCAAAGCATTCAAGTCGGAG